>CAVKOT010000099.1:0-10204 GCA_963658045.1 Opitutia bacterium UBA4654 | reverse complement strand
GGGTGGGACGCTATAGGAGTCTTTAGATGTTCCTCGCTTCTACTGGGGAGGGAGGCAGGGGGAGTTTCTGTTCCTTCTTTTCTCCTGTACCCATCCGTTTTCCTATTCCGTCAAAAAGGTGTAAATTTGCATAACGACACTCTAACAAGAAGAATGATGAGCACTCCCCTCCCCCACCTGTCCCTGGTCTGCCTCCTCATGGCAGCCCTCAGCCTCCCATCCCCATGTGCCTATGCCCGCCGGCAAAAGGCGATTCACCGCCAGGAATTCCGCTGGACAGTGGACAGGGCGGGCGGTGAGCCCATTGACGGACTGGGGGTGGAGGTGGACCCACACTTCCTGGCCAGCAACGCGGCTGCGGGCATCGGGGTGAGCGCGAGCGACTGGGACAGCGTGGTGGTGCCACGCCTGCGCGACCTGGCCTTCAGCAAGTGGCGCGTGATGGTGCTGCCCTGGTGGTATGAGCCAGAGAATGACAATGATGACCCTGCGCAGGCCTGCCCCGCGCGCCTCACCTTTGACTCGCCACAGATGCGCGGCCTGTACCGGCAACTGGACCTGGCACAAGCCGACAGCGTGCCCGTGTGCCTAGTGTTCTGGGGTGTGCGTCCTGGGACATTCATGCTGCCCGAGAAGGCCGACGGATGGGTCTTCGGGCCCTCGGACTATGAGGAGTGGGCCGAGAACATCTCCCTCTGCCTGGGCCACCTGCTCGGCATGGGCTACACCTGCATCAGCGAGGTGACCCCCGTCAACGAGCCCGACTGGAGTTTCACCGAGGGCAGCACGAGCCGCTCCACGCGCTATGCCCAGATGTGCCACGTGCTTGACCGCAGGCTGCGGGCCGACGGACTGAGGGAGAGGGTGCGGCTCACCCTCTCTGACGACTCTGACGGTGGCAGCGGGAGGCACACCTTCCTGGCCCATGCGGTGCGCGACCTGCCCGAGGCCGACCTGTTCTGCTCCCACACCTACCTCTTCGGCTATGACACGCCCAACGACAGCATCCTGGGCTGGGAGCGTGCCAACGTGAGCCTGGCAGCACAGAGGGGCAGGCGGCACTTCGTGGGAGAGTTTGGCAGTAACCAGACTGTGGGAGCCACCCGCCAGCGGGACATCAACCGTCCCGAGCGTGGCGTGCTGATGGGGCGTATCGTCATCGGCCTGCTCAATGCGGGGGCTGCTGGAGCCAGTTACTGGAGTCTCATGGACCAGTACTACAGCCTGGACGAGGCACAGGGACACCACAACATGCAGCAACTGGGGCTGTGGCGGCACCTGCGCCAGGAGTATCTGCGTGACAGCACACAGGACTGCCAGCCGCTGACGGACTATGAGCCACGCCCGCAGTATCACGCCATGCGGCTGCTCAGCCATGCCGTGCGCAGGGGTTGCAGGGTATTTCCCATCGACACGGGGCACCCGTTCTTGGCCGCCACAGCCCTGCTCTCGCCGCAAGGCAAGTGGACCTACCTGCTGGCCAACCCCACCGACACGGCCCGGGCCATCAGCATCAGCAATGTGCAGATGCAGGGCCGGCGCAGGCTCAGCCTTCGCTCCTACCTGTGCAGCGACCCCATGCGGGCACAGGAGAGCCCTGGCCGTGCCACGCTCCTGCGGGCCAGCCACGGCCAGGTGAGGCTACAACTGCCGCCCCGCTCCCTGCTCACGGCCACCGAGGAATGAACCTCAAACAGCCAAAGCAGGTAACAGGATTGTTGGGCCAAATCGGGTAACAAAATGTCGATGAACTGGGTAAAAGAGCATATCATACTGCCTTTATTCCCATGAAGGACAGCGACAAAGGGGTCAGTCAAGACGATGTGTCAAAGACATCTCACATCATCCTTCAAAAAGCATACTTTACTGCATAAAGTGGCACATTGGTGAGCCAGTCCTGCTCGCGATAGGGTGACATGGACAGGCGCAAGCCATGCAGGCCAGGATTATCACTCACATATTGGCGCAAGGACTTCGCCCTAAGGTTCTCCTCAGCCTTCACCTCCACAGGAACGACATCTGACTCATGCTGTACCACAAAGTCTATCTCCGACGTCGAGTTCTCGTTGCTATAATAATACACAAAGGTGTGCGGGACAGACAATAACTGCTGGAGGACATAGTTCTCGCTGAATGCTCCCTTGTACTCCTCGAATATGCTGCTCCCAATAAGTATCTGACGGGGAGGAGTCTGTGACATTGCCCCAAGCAGACCACAATCAAGGAGGAAAAGCTTAAAGGCATTCATGTCCTCATAGAACCTCAGCGGAACAGCGGGCTTGGTGATGCGGGTAATCTTGTGTACCAGCCCCGCATCCACCAGCCATTGGATAGCCAGTTCAAAGTCATTGGCTCTGGCCCCTTTTCTCACTGCCCCATACACGAACTTCTTATTATCGCGCGCCAGTTGTGAAGGGATGGAGTTCCACACCATGTTGATGCGCTGTATCTGTCCCTTCGGTGCATGCTTGGAGATGTCGTTGTGGTAAGCCTCGATAATCCCTTCCTGGATTGTTCTCACTGCCCATATATCCTGACTCCCGACATAGCAGGACACAGCCTCGGGCATTCCGCCCGTGAAATAATATTGCCGCAGTAACCCCTCGCACCGAGAGCGAAGCATACCCAAGGTCTTCCAATCCCTTGCACGCATGACTTCCACCAGTTGCCCCTCCCCCATGGCCAGCAAGAACTCCTCGAAATCCATGGGATACAAATACAGCATATCTACCTTGCCCACAGGGAAAGACGTTCCTGCATGCAGGGTAATACCCAACAGGGAACCTGCCACAGCCACATGATACTCAGGTGCATCCTCGCAGAAATACTTCAGCACCGAGAGTCCGTGTTCTACCTCCTGTATCTCATCCAGGAATATCAATGTCTGTCCTGGCAGAATGCTCTCTCCTGACAGGGCACTCAGGCTACGGACAATGCGTGGGATGTCATAGTCGTCAAACAGGTGACGCACATCCTCGTTGTTGTCACAATTCACATACACGAGATTACGGAACTCCCTTCGACCAAATTCCTTCAAGATATAGGTCTTGCCCACTTGCCTTGCCCCCTGTAATATCAATGGCTTGCGGGAGGCTGACAACTTCCACTCCAGGAGTTGATGATAGATGTACCTTTCCATATTTATGACTTTTACGGTGTAAAGATACACTTTTCTTGGGGAACTTCAAAGTGTGCGACACATTTTTCTTGGGGAACAACAAGGCGAGCATAACACTTTTCTTGGGGAACTTTAAGGCTGGCGCCACATTCTTCCCAGGGAAGCCACCCCATAGAGCCTACTCACCGAAAAGGCGGCGATACTCGCTCTCGAAGTTGGGGGTAAAGACATCATGGCCCATACTGGCCTGCAGTTCCGCCCTTGTCCAGAAGCGTCCGCCGTCGGTCTCGGCACTGGGCCTTATCTCCCCATCGTAGGTGACACGGTGCGAGAAGACCAGTTCGCGCTCGCGGGAGGACTGGAACACATAATGCCCCAGCGGCTCCACCTGCAGATGGGAGAGGTCAATTCCCAGTTCCTCGGCCGTCTCGCGCTGGAGAGCCTGCTGCACGCTCTCGCCCAAATCGACATGTCCGCCCACCGCCGTGTCCCAGCGCCCGGGCTGAATGTCCTTCCACATCGGCCTGCGCTGCAGGTATATGTCACCCCGCGAATTGAACACATGCAAGTGCACCACCGGATGAAGCAGCATGCTGCCGCTGTGGCACTCGCCCCTGGTGGCCGCACCCGTGATGTTCCCCTCCTCATCAACGATGGGGAAGAGTTCCTCTGCGTTGTCCTTCCCTATGGCTATCATGGTATCAGCAATGAGGAGTCACCGTAACTGAGGAAACGGAAGTCATGGCCGAGGGCATAGTCATATATCCTGCGCCAGTCGCCATTGACAAACGCGCTCACCAGCAGGAGCAGGGTGCTCTGGGGCTGGTGGAAGTTGGTCACCATCATCTTCACGATGTGGTAGGTGTAGCCCGGGGCGATGATGATTTGCGTGCTGGAGTGCAGTACGTCCAGTCCATGCCTGTCCATATACTCGTCCAGCCAGCCTATGGCATCGGTGGCCGACGGCTCGCCAGTCTCATTCTCATAGGGCTCCCACTGTGTCACATGCAGTTCTTCGCCATCACCAGTGTCCCGTCCCTCCTGCATCAGGCGGTGGGCACGGATGCCCATGTAATAGAGGCTCTCCAGCGTGCGCACCGAGGTAGTGCCCACGGCAATGGCCTCGGCATGGTGGTCCAGCAGGGCCTGCAGCACAGTGCGGTTGACCGAGATGTGCTCAGTGTGCATGTCATGCCCGCCGATGTTCTCGCTCTTCACAGGCTTGAACGTGCCAGCACCCACATGCAACGTTACCTCCAGGCGGTCGATGCCGCGCGCGTCGATGTCGGCCAGCACACGCTCGGTGAAGTGCAGGCCGGCCGTGGGAGCGGCCACGCTGCCCTTGATACGGCTATAGACAGTCTGGTAGGTGACCAGGTCCGAGGCCTCCGTCTTGCGGTTGAGATAGGGCGGGATGGGCAGTTCGCCAATGGCGTCAAGCAGTTCGGCCCAGGTCACATCGCCGTTCCACTGGAAATCGACCAGGTGTGATGTGCCGCTGGCCTGCGCCTGGCGTGTGGCCGAGAGCACGATGTCCTCACCGCCGATGCGTATGGTGCGGTGCAAAGCTCCCTCCTTCCATTTCTTCAGATTGCCTATCATGCAATGCCACTGGCAGTGTCCGCGTGCCGAGAAATTCTCCTGGTACTCCACAGGCTGTGCGGGTTCGAGCAGAAACACCTCGATGAGTGCGCCCTGTGTCTGTCCGCCAGCACTATCCTTGCGGAAGTGCAGGCGTGCCTGTATGACGCGTGTGTTGTTGAACACCATCAGCGCGCCCTGGGGCAGGAGCGAGGGCAGCGAGCGGAAGCCAGTGTGGCTCACCTCGCCATGCCGATAGACGAGCAGCCTGCTGCTGTCGCGCTCGGGTAGCGGGAACTTGGCAATGCGCTCGTCGGGCAGTGGGTAGTTATAGTCGCTTATCTGTATTTTCTTTGTATCCATGTCATTCTGCGTTTGTGGTGCAAAGTTACTGCATTTCGAGGGGAGTAAGGCAGATGAAGGAGAAGTATTATGCCTTTGATAGGGCACAATAGACAAGGAGCGACTGACATTGCACTTTTCCTGGACAACAGAACCAGACTTTCCGAAGAAAGTGCTAAATTTGTACTTCAACAAAAAAATCAGGCAAGAGAAGCAAAAGCATAGAAAGATGGCAAAGACGAAGAGAACTGACGCACAAGGGACAAGCGTTGGAAGAGTCCCAGGCTTGTACGGACAGAAACATGCCAGTCGAGACTATAGATATGAGGATGCTTGGGGAAAGAACCAATTTAACAGTTCCTTCCCAGCCTCACTCGTCGCATACATGTGGAACAAGGGCATCGCCCCCATATATATATGCACCAACAGGGAAAACAAGGTCATACACAAGGCCATCACATCGGAAAGGTTACTTGGCATAGACCCACTGAGCGACGATGCTTACTATGACTACGAGGCAGGTTACTATCCCTATGAGCAGTATTACACAGCAACGAAAAAGGAGAAGATAGACCTTGTTATGATTGACCGTTCCTCCTCCACCCCTGTCGCTGGACTTGAAGTCAAGTTAACTACCTTGCCCGATAATACGACCAAGGATTTACCTGACAGCGAATATGGTTGCGAGATAGTCGTACGCTCTCCCACCATTCTATTCCTCGCATGCAGCATCTGTGCGTGCTATGATTCAGAAAGCAAGAGAACAAAACTTCACAACCTGCTAAATACTATCGGGGAAGAAATTAAGGACTGGAGTGTCATTAGAGAAGTCGCTCCACACTACGAGGCCATAAAAACGGCCATTTTGAATGTGTCTGCCGACATATCGGCAAAGCAGGTACCACTCATCATGCAACCTATATGGAAGACGACCAAGGACATGGCCGACCTTGATGAAAATTGCTTAGACGTTTTCGTGTGGTCTAACCTTTCCGTCATACAGATGGCTCTCCGTGAGACAACGCCCAACGATGACATTTCCCGCAACCAGCGTACCATAATATGGCTGTACAAGATGCTGTGGGACTTCACTCTTTATGGCAAATTCAACTATACCAATATCGTCAATGACCTTGCCTACAACTACAAGACAGACAAGGCATTTGCCATCAGTGGAAAACTCACCAGTCCGTTTATGAAATGCAGGGCATTAAACTCACCGCGTATTTCGAAGCACGAGATTAAGAACATCATACTGGGAGATGGCCAAAGATTTTTGCGCCCAGAACGCAGGTTCGATGCTTATCTCGTCAGTCACCCCGAACTCTTCAAATAATATGCGCGTAGTTGACTTGTTCTGCGGATGTGGAGGACTCAGCCTTGGTTTTGAGAAAGCCGGGATGGATGTGGTGGCTGCCTTTGACAACTGGCAGGATGCCCTGGCTGTATATCGCAGCAATTTCACTCATCCCGCCATCAAAGCCGATCTCATGGATGTCGAGATGTCCGTCAAGGCCATACATCCCTATTCCCCGGATATGATTATCGGTGGACCGCCATGCCAGGATTTCTCTTCCGCAGGAAAGCGGGATGAGAATAATGGAAGAGGGGGGCTAACTATAGCATACGCAGAAATCATCTCGAAGATACGCCCCCAATGGTTTGTCATGGAAAATGTGGAACGCATACTGAAAACACAAAAACTGCAGGATGCGCTGGCCATATTTCGCTCTGCCAAATATGGCATCACTTATATGGTACTCAATGCTGCCCTGTGCGGAGTTCCACAAAAGAGGAAGCGATTTATCATGATTGGCAAGCAAGGAGAACAGGATAATTTTATAAGAGACACTCTTCTGGAGAAACTCTCTGACCACGAAATGTCTGTTGCAGAATACTTCGGAGACAAACTTGACATAGAATACTATTATCGACATCCGCGTAGCTATCTGCGCCGCGGCATCTTCAGCACAAAAGAGCCCAGTGCAACCATAAGAGGCGTAAACCGCCCCATGCCCAAGGGATACAAGTTGCACCCTGGAGACCCTGTAGATTCGCTCGATGGCATACGTCCTTTGACAACCCGCGAAAGAAGCATGATTCAGACATTCCCTGAGAACTTTGACTTCAGCGGAACAAAGACAAACATTGAACAGATGATAGGCAATGCTGTCCCCGTCAACCTGGGAACCTATGTCGCAGATGCAATATTCAGATATTCTGGCGAGGAACGCAACACACACAAAACAAGTGCCACGCCCCAAACAGCAAACACTATTTCAACAAAAGAACTGAATAATAAAATGGCAACTTATAGCACACACAAGATATGAACATAGGTGACAAGGTGCGCTTCCTCTCTGAAGTGGGAGGGGGACGCGTGAGCGGATTCCAGGGCAAGGACATCGTGCTCGTGGAGGATGAGGATGGGTTTGAGATACCCATGCTGAGAAAGGAGGTGGTCGTGGTGGATGACAACGACTATGACATAGGCAAGGTGAACACAGGCACGCACACGGCCATAAGCAAGGGCGCAAAGCAGGCCAAGGCCGACCCGAAGGCCGAGGAACGGGAACTGGAGCCCGCCGACAAGCCCATCACCTTCAAGCCCAAGGCACAGGAGCGCAAGGGAGGAGACCAGTTGAACCTGTACCTGAGTTTCCTGCCTGCCAACGTCAAGGAGATTTCCTCAACTTCCTTTGAGGCTTACCTGGTGAATGACAGCAACTACTACGTGCAGGCCTTGATAATGAAGACCGACGGGGCGGCATGGAGCGCGGTGTTCAATGCCGTGGTGGAGCCCAACAGCAAACTCTTCGTCAGCGACATCGAGCGCACGGAACTGGCATCGCTGGAGCGGCTGTGCATCCAGACACTGGCCTGGAAGCAGGACAAGACCTTCATGCTGAAGCCTGCGCTGTCCACCGAACTGAGGCTCGACTGCACCAAGTTCTACAAGCTGCACACCTTCCAGCCCGACGAGTTCTTCCGTGACCCATGCTGGACAGTGAGCGTGGTGAGGGATGACAAGCCTGTACGTACGGTCTTTGCGGATGCGGAGCAAATCAAGGAGGCTCTGCTGGGAGCCGCACCCACCAGGGAGCAGAAACCTGCCCCTGAGAAGCCCAGGCAGTCAAAGCCCAACGCACAGCCCGAGGAACTGGTGATAGACCTGCATGCCAACGAACTGCTCGATGACACCAGCGGACTGAGCAGTGGCGACATTCTGATGGTGCAGATGAAGGAGTTCCGCAAGGTGATGGACGAGAACCTGAAGAACAAGGGCAAGCGCATCGTCTTCATCCACGGCAAGGGTGAGGGGGTGCTGCGCAAGAACATCCTGCAGGAACTGAAGTACCGCTACAAGCAGTGTATCGTGCAGGATGCCTCGTTCCGGGAGTATGGCTATGGTGCCACGCTGGTGCGCATCAACTGACAGAGAGGACAGAGGTGGGCGGAATGGCCATGTCATGCATTCCGCCCCACCCCTACTCTCAATCCGTATTTATATATAAGGTATAATGGACTAACTAAATCAAGGAATATGATTCGTATCGCAAGGAAAATCTCTGTGGGCCTGCTCTGCCTGGGCAGTCTCGTGGGAGGGACTGCACGCGCGGAGTCACTGGCGGGGAAGTTTGAGCGCATCCCCGATGACCAGCGCGTGGCTGTCTATTGGTATTGGATGAGTGACAACATCTCGGTCGAGGGCGTGCAGCATGACCTGGAGGCCATGAAGAAGGCAGGCATCACACGCGCCTACATCGGCAACATCTGGCAGGATGAGGTGAAGCCTGGCAAGATAAAGGTGCTCACGCCCGAGTGGTGGGACGTGGTGCATGCCGCGCTCAAGAGGGCGGGCGAACTGGACATCGAGATTGGCGTGTTCAACTGTCCGGGCTGGTCGCAGAGCGGAGGCCCGTGGATAAAGCCGGAACAGAGCATGCGCTACCTCAAGGAGGAGAGCGTGAACGTGCATGGGAATGGGCGGGAGCAGACTGTCCAGTTGCCCTCGCTGGGCAAGGATGCCACTGACGTGAAGGTGCTGGCCATACCCCTGCACACAGCCTCGCTGGACACCCTGCTCACCATCGACAAGAAGGCCGGGCAGGACCAGACCATCGACCTGCACCTGGATACCCCGCACACCCTGCGCAACATCACCTTCACCACGGGGCAGTACCTGCTGGCCGACGTGAAGATACAGTGCAAGAGCGGCACAGGATACAAGGACATCAAGACGGTGCACCTCGACCGCACGAACACCAACCCGAATGTGGGCTTCATCCCCTGGGCACCCATCAGCATCAACCTGCCTGACGTGCAGACCCAGGACTTGCGTCTCATCGCCACCGGCGGCCCTGCTGACTGCCATTTCCAGGCCAGGGTGACCGACCTGCCACAGGTGGAGCGCTATGCCGAGAAGTCGCTGGCCAAGATGTTCCAGTACCCGCTGCCCATGTGGGGCGAGTACATGTGGCCCACGCAGCAGGAGCCTGGGGAGGCGGTGACACAGCCCTCCCAGGTGATAGACCTCACCGACCACATGAGCCCGGATGGCACACTCACCTGGAAGGCTCCCAAGGGGGAGTGGACCGTGCTGCGCACTGGCATGGTGACCACAGGGGTGACCAATGCGCCGGCCAGCAAGGAGGCCACAGGACTGGAAGTAGATAAGATGAGCCGCCAGCATGTGGCCAGCCACTTTGACGCCTTCCTGGGCGAACTCCTGCGCCGCATCCCCGCCGAGGACCGCACTGCCTTTAAGATCGTGGTGGAGGACAGTTACGAGACGGGTGGACTGAACTGGACGGATGACATGATCGAGTCGTTCCGCACCCGCTATGGCTATGACCCTGTGCCCTACATCCCCACACTCTATGGCACCATCATCGGGTCACAGGACCAGAGCGAGCGCTTCCTGTGGGACCTGCGTCGCCTGGTGGCCGACCGCGTGGCCTATGACTATGTGGGCGGACTGCGTGAGGTGAGCAACCGCCACGGCCTCACCACCTGGCTTGAGTGCTACGGCCACTGGGGCTTCCCCAGTGAGTTCCTGATGTATGGCGGCCAGAGCGACGAGGTGGCAGGCGAGTTCTGGAGCGAGGGCTCACTGGGCGACATCGAGAACCGTGCCGCCAGTTCGTGCGCACACATCTATGG
>CAVKOT010000098.1:0-10216 GCA_963658045.1 Opitutia bacterium UBA4654 | reverse complement strand
AGGTCACACTGGCCACCGACCTCGTGAGCCAGTACTACTGGCGCGGCCAGGACTTGGGGGACATCTCGGTGCAGCCCACCCTGGGCATCGGATGGAAGGGGCTCTCGCTCACGGCCTGGGGTAGCGTAGGGCTCTCTGACCACACGGACACCAAGGAGTTTGACCTTACGGCGGCCTATGCGGTGAAGGGATTCCATGTGGGGGTGACTGACTACTGGTTCAACACTCCCCGCGAGAAATATTTCGCTTATCATAACGACAACACCTCGCACGTCTTCGAAGGCAACCTGGGCTATGACTTTGGCTTCCTGTCCTTCAACTGGTTCACCAATTTCGCGGGAAACGATGGTGTGAACAAGGACGGCAAGCGTGCCTATTCCTCATACATGGAACTGGCTGCTCCCTTCCGCCTGGGAGGCTGTGACTGGACGGCGGCTGTGGGTGCCGTGCCCTACGCGACCACCTCCTATGCCAAGGCCAACGGGTTTGCCGTGACCAGTGTGTCCGTCAGGGCGAGCCGTGACATACGGTTGACAGAGAAGTTCAGCATCCCCCTGTTTGCCCAGGTGGCGGCCAACCCGAGCACGGGTAAGGCCTATTTCCTGGCAGGGCTCACGCTCAGGGCCTTCTGACACCGCACTGTCTGCCCTGCCCATGCCTGGAAGCGCGGGTTGCGCGAGGCGGGAGTGGTGGACAGGGATGCGCCCCAAGTCCCATCCGGCAGTTGGCCGGAAACAAAAGCGGGGAGGCTGAGTCGAGACCAGCCGATGCCTTCTCTCCCCCGCTCCCCCGGTGTATATGACTCTTGCAGGTGCCGTGAGGCACTTTCCCAGATGCCCTCTTGGGCAATACTGTTGTTTATTGGTTGTGAAGGACGCTCCACCTTGCCAGGCACAGGATGGCCTGGCAGGGGGAGCGTCCTCTTCTGTTTGTATGGCGGGGCTGTGCCCCTCGGGTTTAGAACTCGATGTTGAAGCCCACGCCCAGCACGCGGTTCTTGCGCCAGTAATGGTCCTTCTTCTCGCCTGCTGCAGTCATGGTGGTCACGTCACGCGTCTGGTAGAAACTGTGCATGTAACCGAAGTCCATGTTGAAGCGGTTGGTGCACTTCACCCTCACGCCCAGGCCTATGCTGTTGTTGGAATTGGTGAAGCTCAGGTCGTTCATGAAGGCATCGCTCTGGCGGTAGCAGGTGTTCTGCCAGCTCACACTGGCTGTCAGGCGGCTGATGATGTCCCATTCGGCACCCGCGCTGAACTCCATCGTGTTCTTGTCCAGCAAGTCCTGCTTGTTGCCGAAGCGTTTTGCCTGCTTGTCGAAATAGTAGTGCCAGCCAGCCTGCAGGCGCACCTGCTTCACGGGGCTGTACTGTGCGCCCATGTTGATGATGCCAGGGTTGTCCTCACGCACGTGGCGGCCATCGGCAAATTGTCCCAGTGTGGCGTTCTGGCTGGCTACCTGCTGGGTGTAGTCGTTCATCTCTGTCTTGTTCTTCAGCCACAGCACGGTGGGAGCCTCAGCACGCAGGGCCAGGTTCCAGTGCTCGTTCACCTTCCAGTCGATACCGATGACAGGAGTCACACCGAAGGCGGTCTGGTCGCAGTTCAGGTCGAGTTCTCTTTGTGCGAGAATGGCATTCGCTTCTTCCAGTTGGCCGTCCACTTGTCCTTTCACCATATTCAAGGCAGCCTGCTGGGTGGGTGTCAAGTTAGATATTGTGGGTGTGGTGGTCTCTACTTTCACGTCACTTACCCATCCGTTGTAGTTGTTGGTAGCGTATGTGCCCTTCAGTCCGAGGAATAGGGCCACGTTGTCTTTCACCTTGTAAGTCGTTCCCAGGGTGAGCCCAAAGCCATACTGGCGTCCTTTCATGTAAGCGTTCATCTTATAGCCTACACCAAGGTCTGTGCCTGCAACCAGAGGATTGTAGCCTGGAGCCTGGGCATAAGCGGCATTGATTCCCTCTATGCCATTAGTGATTCCGCTCAAGGATGGGCTGATGACCTGCTGGTAAATCTGTGCGGCATACAGTGCCTCGAAGGTGCCGAGGCCCTTGTCAAACTCGCACTTGCCGCCGCCGCCTGCCAGGGCAAAGGCTGCGTTGAAACTCCAGTGCTGCCAGTTGTAGCTCAGCTGGAAGCTGGGGATGACGGGGGCCTTGGCATTTCCGGCAAACTTATGAGTCTGGTCGCCAGGCGTTGCCAGGTTGTAGGCGAAGAGGGGGAAGGTGGTCACGATGTCGCGACTCTGCTTGGCGTTCTGGGCATTGAGGCTCATGTGGAAGCCGGGAGCCAGGAAGGCTGTGCCTGCGGGGTTGAGGTAAAGTCCGGTAATGTCTATGACGGCATCCTGTGACATTTGTCTCAGGTAAGCGGCATTCTGGTTCGTGTTGGTGAGCAGTCCTCCTGCAAAGGCCATGCTTGAGAGCCCGAAGGCCAGCAGGGCGTTAAGCAATCTTTTCATCTCTTAATAGTCTTTTTGTTTCAAAACGGCCGCAAAGGTAACACTAATATGCCTTGTGTGCAAGTGTAAGATGTAAAAATGCGCACAATATGCAAAAAGTGTGCAATACTTGACCGCATGCAAGAAGAAAGACATACGCATGCGCACGCGTTCTTAGTCTTATGTGTGGTCTTGCGCTTGCTTGGTTTTGCGGTTTTTCGGTTGCGTGTTTTCGTGGTCTTATGGCGATGCGGTTGTGCGGGGACTGCCCCTTTGGAAGGCAGCGATGGGCTATGATGGATTGTCGTGTGAGGAAACAGCCCTCATCCCATTGGGGTAGGGGGGTGAGGGCTATCTCTTTCTCCAGTCATCAATCAGCATGCGTGCTATGGAGCACTCGTCGGGCAGGATGGGCAGGTCATCGCGTGTGAACCATCCCCCAGAACTCAGTTCCTCGTTCTGCAGGTGCACTTCGCCATGCTCATACCTCGCTGTGAAGGCCACCATGAGGCCGCTGGGGTAGGGCCACGGCTGGCTGCCGAAGTAGCGTATATGGCTGATGGTGAGTCCCGTCTCCTCCATCACCTCGCGCTGCACACACTGCTCCAGTGTCTCGCCAGTCTCCACGAAACCCGCCACCAGCCCGTAATGCCGGTCGCGGAAGTTGCGTGCGTGCACCATCAGAATGCGGTCATCCCGCTCGATGCGCACGATGATGGCTGTGGCCAGGCTGGGCCATAGTTCCTTGCGGCAGCCTGTACACTGCTTGCTGATGTCCGTCTTCCACTTCATCGGCGCGCCGCACACCCCGCAGAAGCGGCTGTTGCGGTCAAAGTAGATGAGTTCCGCGCCCTTGCCGGCCAACTGGTAGTCGTCGCTCGTGAGCAAGGCGTAACTCTGCCGCAGGGGCACCATGCGCAGGCCGGGCGGACAGACGGGAGGCGCGTCCAGCCGTATGATGTGACACAGACGGTCGTGATGGGTGATGGTGGTCACCTGGTTCCAGGGTCTCACGCACACCCCATCGGGAATGGACAAGGGGATATTCCCCTCCTCACTGAGAAGAATATCCCCCTGACAGTAGATCAGATACAAGTCCATGTGCAGTGAGCGTAGTCAGATGCCCAGGGACTTCTTCACCTCCTCCACCTTGGCCTTGGCGCGCTCCAGGCAAGCCGCATAGTCAGCGGTGCTCTGCATCTGGTCCTTAATCTCGACGTAGAACTTAATCTTCGGCTCTGTGCCGCTGGGGCGCACGCTCACCTTGGTTCCGTCCTCGCAGAAGTACTGCAGCACGTTGCTCGTGGCAGGCATGTCGATGGCCGTCTCCTTGCCCTCGCTGTCGTGCTGGCGCAGTGTCTTGAAGTCCTTGGCCAGGACCACGGGGCTGCCTGCTATCTCGGTGATGGGGTGCTTGCGGAAGTTCTCCATCATGGCCTTTATCTCGTCGGCTCCAGTCTTGCCGGGCTTCACCACATTGATGGTGTGCTCGTAGGAGAAGCCATACTCCATGTACAACTGCATCAGCAGGTCATAGAGGGTCATGCCATTGTCCTTGGCCCAGGCTGCTATCTCACAGATGAGGCACACTGAGGCTGGCGCGTCCTTGTCGCGAACCTTGTCATAGGGCAGGAATCCGAAACTCTCCTCACCGCCGCCAATGAACTTCTGCTTGCCCTCGCTGATGGCTATCTCGTGTGCTATCCACTTGAAGCCCGTGTAGCAGTCGCGCAGCTCCACGTGGTTCTTCTGTGCCATCTTGGCGATGAGCTCGGTGGTCACGATGGTCTTGACCAGGAAGTCGGTGGGCTTGAGCTGGTTCAGGGCCTTCTTGTTGCGTATGATATAGTAGCAGAACATGGCGCACGTCTGATTGCCATTGATGATCATCCACTCGCCCTTGCTGTCACGGCACACGATGGCCAGGCGGTCGGCATCAGGGTCGGTGGCCACCACCAGGTCAGCATTGAGCCTGGTGCCCAGCTTGATGCCCAGTGTCATGGCCTCGGCATTCTCGGGGTTGGGACTTACCACTGTGGAGAAGTTCCCGTCGATGACCATCTGCTCGGGCACCGCATGGATGTTCTGAAATCCCCAGGAGCGCAGGCACAGGGGCACAATCACGCGTCCGGTGCCGTGCATGGGGCTGTACACGATGTTGAGGTCCTTCTGCTTGAGGATGACATCCTGGTCAATCATGGCCTCGTGCACGGCCTGCATGTAGTCATAATCCATCTCCCCGCCGATGATCTCTATCAACTCGGGCACACCCTTCATCTTCACGTCCTCGATCTTGACCTTGTTCACCTCGTCGATGATGCCCGTGTCATGCGGTGTGAGCACCTGTGCGCCGTCCTCCCAGTAAGCCTTGTAGCCGTTGTACTCCTTGGGGTTGTGGCTCGCGGTCACGTTCACGCCAGCCTGTGCGCCCAGGTGACGGATGGCAAAGGATATCTCGGGTGTGGGGCGCAGACTCTCAAAGAGATACACCTTGATGCCGTTGGCGCTGAAGATGTCAGCCACCGTCTTGGCAAAGAGGCGTCCGTTGTTGCGGCAGTCATGTCCCACCACCACGCTCAGCTGCTTGCCCTTGGGGAAGGCCTTGAGCAGATAGTTGGCAAATCCCTGTGTGGCCATGCCCACGATGTACTTGTTCATGCGGTTGGTGCCAGCGCCCATGATGCCGCGCAGGCCGCCTGTGCCAAACTCCAGGTTCTGGTAGAAGGCATCCACCAGGGCCGTCTTGTCCTCATTCTGCAGCATGCTGCGGATTTCCGTCTTAGTCTCCTCGTCGTAATAGGGAGAGGCAAGCCACGCCTGGGCCTTTGCCTCACAGTCCCTTATCAACTGTGTGTCCATAGTCGTATGTGTTATGTTTGTCTTGTGTCGCTTCCACTTTTCTTATTTGTCTGCAAATGTAGCCAATTCTCCTGTAAGGAGCGTGCTAAATTGCGTGAAACTGCTTGCCTGTAGTCAAAAAAAGCATAATTTTGCACCGCTCAATCCGTGACGGGCTGCCTTCATGGCCTGCTGCGGGAGCGGCCTATAATCATAAAAGGAGACGTAAACAATGAGAAAAAGTCAGCAAAAGCGTGTCATTACAGTCCTGTGCATGTTTATTGCCATTGGCATCTACCAATATGTGACCCACCGCGTGCCGAATGTCGATGAGGGCACCGGGCGCACCGAGACCGACAGCACCATCGTCGAGAACACCGTGGCAGTGAGCCTGGACAGCGCGGGCAACAAGGTGTATGAGAACACCCGCCGGGTCACCTACAAGAACGAGCGTGCCAAGGGGCTGGAGATTCCCGCCTATCTGACCGACCGTGACGAGGAGATAGTCCAGCACGAGGGCTTCACCCTCTCCTATAACAAGAAGCGGCTCCTGCCCAACTGGGTGGCCTGGCTGCTCACCCGTGAGCGTACCAAGGGCACCGAGAAGAGGGCCGACAACTTCCAGCCTGACGGCACCGTGAAGCACGGCCCCGTGGCCGAGGACACGGACTACCGCAGGAGCGGGTATGACCGGGGGCACATGTGCCCCGCCGCCGACTGCAAGTACAGCCGCCGGGCCATGAATGACTGCTTCCTGCTGACCAACATCTGCCCCCAGACCCACAGCCTGAACGCGGGCGACTGGAAGGAACTGGAGACCAAGACCCGCCAGTGGGCGCAGCGTTACGACAGCATCTATGTGGTGTGCGGGCCTGTCCTGCAGAAGGGGGAGAAGTACTGCACCATCGGTGAGCACCATGTCACCGTGCCCAGGCAGTTCTTCAAGGTGCTGCTTCGCTTCACGGCCCCTGGGCAGGCCCAGGCCATTGGCTTCATCTATGACAACGCCGAGCATGCTGACCGTCCCATGGCCGACTATGCCGTGACGGTAGATAGTGTGGAGGCTCTCACGGGCATCAACTTCTTCTCGAAACTGGACAAGAGGGTAGAGCGCAAGGCCGAGAGCCAGTACGACTGGAAGTATTGGCGGTGACGCGCTCCATGGCATGCTGTCTGGCGCATGCCCCTGCGATGCCGCTTGCATGCCCCTGCGATGGTGCACGCATGCCGCTGCGTGGGCCTGCGCATGCCCCTGCCTTTTTTAGCGCATGATGATGGCCCCGCATCCACACGCTCACTCCTCGCTGCCAGCAATGTCCCAAACCGACCCGCGAATGCCCGTATGCCATGCGCGGGAAGGTGTTTTTGTGCCCCGACTTGCTAAGATAATACAGAATTGGAACGCCAACAGGGCAAGAAATCACAGGAAATGACTATCTTTGCACTACATTAACTGAATACCCGCCTATGCAACATATAAGGAACTTCTGTATCATTGCACACATCGACCATGGCAAGAGCACCCTGGCCGACCGCCTGCTTGAGTACACCCACACCATCAAGGTGACCGAGGGACAGATGCTGGATGACATGGACCTGGAGCGCGAGCGTGGCATCACCATCAAGAGCCATGCCATACAGATGGAGTACAGCCGCCCCGACGGGCAATATACCCTCAACCTCATTGACACCCCGGGACATGTCGATTTCAGTTACGAGGTGAGCCGAAGCATAGCAGCCTGCGAGGGGGCTCTGCTGGTGGTGGATGCCACGCAGGGCGTGCAGGCGCAGACTATCAGCAACCTCTACATGGCCATCGACAATGACCTGGAGATTATCCCCGTGGTGAACAAGTGCGACATGCCCAACGCCATGCCCGAGGAGGTCAAGGACGAGATCGTGGAACTGCTGGGCTGCAAGCGTGAGGACATCATCTGTGCCAGCGGAAAGACCGGGCAGGGCGTGCCTGAGATACTGGACGCGGTGGTCGATCGCATTCCCTGCCCCAGCGGTGACGAGAACGCGCCCCTGCAGGCACTCATCTTCGACTCTGTGTTCAATTCCTTCCGTGGCATCATCGCCTACTTCAAGATTGTGAACGGCTCGATGCGCAGCGGTGACCTGGTGGAGTTCATCAACACAGGCCGCCGGTACAAGGCCGACGAGATAGGCATTCTCAAAATGGACATGGTGCCCAGGCAGGTCCTGCATTGCGGTGACGTGGGCTATATCGTGTCGGGCATCAAGACGGCCACCGAGGTCAAGGTGGGCGACACCATCACCACGGTCGATAACCCCTGCAAGGAGGCCATAGAGGGATTTGAGGAGGTGAAGCCCATGGTGTTTGCGGGAGTGTATCCCATCGAGACCGAGGACTTCGAGAACCTGCGTGCCAGCCTGGAGAAACTCCAGCTCAATGATGCCAGCCTCACCTTCCAGCCCGAGAGCTCGGTGGCACTGGGCTTTGGATTCCGCTGCGGCTTCCTGGGTCTCCTGCACATGGAGATCGTGCAGGAGAGGCTTGACAGAGAATTCAATATGGATGTCATCACCACGGTGCCCAACGTGTCCTACCTCGTCTATGACAAGCAGGGCGAGGTGAAGGAGGTGCACAATCCCTCGGGGATGCCTGACGCGACACTCATTGACCACATTGAGGAGCCCTACATCCGTGCCACGGTCATCACCGACACGGCCTACATAGGCCCCATCATGACCCTCTGCCTGGGCAAGCGTGGCGAGTTGCTCAAGCAGGATTATATCAGTGGCAACCGCGTGGAGATACAGTATGCGATGCCCCTGGGCGAGATAGTGATTGACTTCTATGACAAACTCAAGAGCATAAGCAAGGGCTATGCCTCCTTTGACTACCACCAGGATGGCTTCCGCCCCAGTAAGTTGGTCAAGATGGACATCCTGCTCAATGGTGAGCCGGTGGATGCGCTGAGCACGCTCACCCATGTGGATAACGCCGAGGGATTTGGCCGCCGCATGTGCGAGAAACTCAAGGAACTCCTGCCCAGGCAGCAGTTTGACATCGCCATACAGGCTGCCATCGGTGCCAAGATTATTGCCCGCGAGACGGTGAAGCAGGTGCGCAAGGACGTGCTGGCCAAGTGTTACGGTGGTGACGTGAGCCGCAAGCGCAAGTTGCTCGAGAAGCAGAAGAAGGGCAAGAAGCGCATGAAGCAGATAGGCAATGTGCAGGTGCCGCAGAAGGCGTTCCTGGCTGTGCTGAAACTGGACTGAGGGAAGGGCGGGCCCCCTCCCAACCTCCTCCTGGAGGGAAGGGCACCATTCAGTTGGCGGAATGTGGATAAGGGAAAGTCCACCAAAGCAGTCCTGGAGCTGGAAGCAAGGTGTTCTGACTGTGGCTTCTTCGCCATCTCCCCAAACTCCAACCCCAGTCCCCCTAACCTCTAACCAGAAACTTCCATTCATCGTAAAGTTCCTCCCCCTTGGGAGAGGTCGGGAGGAGGCTTTCTTTGCTTCTACTACTATATTATATAGAAATACTATGTACAGACGACGCGATGTGGCCAGGGAGATTGCCCGGATCTATTGCACGTTGACCCCCCAGGGAGTTGACGCACTGGGCAGCATACTCATCCCCATGAGGTTCCAGAAGGGCGAGACCATCCTGCCCGCTGGGCAAGTGTGCCGTGCCATGTACTTTGTGGACAAGGGCATGGTGCGCCAGTACTATTACAAGAACAAGCGTGACGTGACCGAGCACTTCTCCTATGAGGGACGCATAGTGTTCTGCATCGAGAGTTTCCTCAAGCAGGAGCCCAGCCGCCTCATTGTCGAGGCACTGGAGCCCAGTTGCCTCTATGCCATCCCCTATGATGACCTGCACAACCTCATGGTGCGCAACCAGGAGATGGAGATGCTCTACCGCAAGATACTTGAGCATGTGGCCATCAGCAGCCAGGAGCATGCCGACAGCCAGCGTTTCGAGAATGCGGCCGAGCGTTATGAGCGTCTGTTGCGCGAGAAACCCGAGATAGTGCTTCGGGCTCCCATGGTGCACATAGCCAGTTTCCTGCAGATGACTCCCGAGACACTGAGCCGCGTGCGCAACGCCAGCAGCCAGCAGGCCCAGAAGCCCCAGCCTCCGCGCGACCAGAATGATGCCTGGTGGATGCACACCACCGAACTCAAATGATAGCTCTATCTTGCCATGGGATGTCCTGCACAGGTGACTTCCTTTGCACTTGCCTAATGGAGTCACCTGCAAATGTGCTGGGCCTGTAGTGCGCGGCGCACAAAGCGGGGGCCGCGCTTGGCGGTCTCGGGATTTTGCCTTACCTTTGTGCCGCTTAACGATAAAGAGTGCTTGGTAACCTCTTTCAAAACAAAACAAGATTATGATACAGCAAAAGACTGTGAGCGTGTCCTTCATGTTGATGGGCATACTCTTCTGTACTTGCCTCATCGCAAGTAATCTCCTGGAAACAAAAGTGCTTCAGTTTGGCCAGTTCACCCTGACCGCTGGTGTCCTGTGCTTCCCAGTTTCTTACATCCTCAATGACTGCATCGCCGAGGTGTGGGGCTTCCGCAAGGCCCGCATCATCATCTGGACTGCCTTCCTGATGAACTTCCTGGTGGTGGCCTTGGGCCAGCTGGCGGTCGTGCTGCCTGCTGCCAGTTACTGGGCTGACAACGAGGCACACTTCAACTTCGTGTTCGGCCTGGCACCACGCATCGCTGTGGCCTCGTTCACAGCCTTCCTGGTGGGCAGTTTCGTCAATGCGTATGTGATGAGCAAGATGAAAATCTCCAGTCAGGGAAAGCACTTCTCGCTGCGTGCCATCGTGAGCACCCTGTGGGGCGAGGGGGCTGACAGCCTCATCTTTTTCCCATTGGCCTTTGGCGGACTGATGCCGCTGGTCGAGCTGGGCAAACTTATGTTGCTCCAGGTGGTCACCAAGAC
>CAVKOT010000097.1:0-10313 GCA_963658045.1 Opitutia bacterium UBA4654 | reverse complement strand
GGGCCTCTCTGGCGGACGCATCAGCATCCTGCCGCCTGTGCGCTCCAGCGAGAGTTTTGTGGCAGAGGACAACATCATCGCGGGCAACACGGGCCTGTATGGTGCCACTTCGGGCGAACTCTACGTCAACGGCCAGGTGGGCGAGCGCTTTGCGGTGCGCAACTCCGGTGCAACGGCTGTCGTGGAGGGCGCGGGTGACCACTGCTGTGAGTACATGACGGGCGGACGCGTGGTCGTGCTGGGCAGCACGGGCCGTAACTTCGCCGCAGGCATGTCGGGCGGTGTGGCGTATGTATGGAACAAGAATGGCAACTTTGACTACTTCTGCAACATGGACATGGTGGAGCTCTCACTCGTGGAGGAGAGCAGTTACCGCAAGGAACTGCATGAGCTCATCCGCCAGCACTGGCTCTACACAGGCTCACGGCTGGCGCGCCTGATGCTTGATGACTGGAACCACTATGTGGAGCAGTTCATCCAGGTGGTGCCCATAGAGTACAAGCGTGTGCTGCAGGAAGAACAGATGAAGAAGTTGCAGCAGAAGATAGCAGACATCGCAAGAGACTATTAAGCGAGCCCCACACTGGCCAGGATGGCCTCCCTCCCCGCTTCACAAAGCGGGGAGGGGTGGTTGCCTTGCCTGTGGTGACTTCCAGAAACTATAAAACATAGAAGCCAGCCCCACTTCAGCAGAATATAGTTCTCCCATTCGGGAGGAGCGTAGAGGGGGGCTGCCTCACATAAACACAAAAAAGTAAAGAAAGTCATGGGAAATCCTAAAGCATTCTTAACCATACACCGCAAGGAGGCCGGATACCGGCCCGTAAGCGAGCGCATCCACGACTTCAGCGAGGTGGAGCAGACGCTCAACACACATGACCGCCGCGAGCAGGCGAGCCGCTGCATGGACTGCGGAGTGCCCTTCTGCCACTGGGCATGCCCCCTGGGCAACAAGTGCCCCGAATGGAACGACGCGCTCTACAAGGGCAAGTGGGAGTTGGCCTACAAGATACTCACCAGCACCAACCCCTTCCCTGAGTTCACGGGGCGCATCTGCCCTGCCCTCTGTGAGAAGAGTTGCGTGCTGCAGTTGACCATGCACGAGCCCACCACAAACCGCGAGGACGAGTGCGCCATCATGGAGCGCGCCTGGCAGGAGAGTTATATCACACCCTGTCCGCCAAAGAAGCGCATGGGCAAGAGCGTGGCCGTCATAGGCGCGGGCCCCGCTGGACTGAGCACTGCATGGTACCTGAACAGACAGGGTGTGCAGGTGGACGTGTATGATGCCAACGAGAAGGCTGGCGGACTGTTGCGTTATGGCATACCCAACTTCAAACTCCAGAAGGAGGTCATCGACAGACGCATCAAACTGATGGAGGCCGAGGGCATCACCTTCCACTACGGTGTGCGTGTGGAGCTCAAGCCCGATGCCTTCAGCATGGAGCAGATGGAGAAGGCTGTGGGCAAGCATGATGCCTATGTGATAGCCACGGGTACGCCCACAGCGCGTGACCTGAAGATTCCTGGACGCGAACTGAAGGGCGTCTATCTGGCACTGGAGATGCTGGGGCAGCAGAACCGCATCCTGGAGGGGGAGCATCCCGCCAAGGACCAACTGGTGAGTGCCAAGGGCAAGCGCGTGCTGGTCATCGGTGGCGGTGACACGGGCTCTGACTGCATAGGCACAGCACACCGGCAGGGCTGCGTGAGCGTGACTCAGATAGAGATTATGCCCAAGCCTCCCGTGGGTGACAACCCTGCCACTCCCTGGCCGTCATGGCCTGTGGTGCTGAAGACCACCAGCAGCCACGAGGAGGGATGTGAGCGCCGCTGGCTGCTCAACACCAACCGCTTCATCGGCGAGAACGGACAACTCACGGGTGCCGAGGTGGAGGGTGTCATCTGGGAGCCCAATCCCGAGGGTGGCCGCCCCATCATGAAACTGGACGGGCACAAGGAAGTCATCCCCTGTGACATGGTGCTCCTGGCCATGGGCTTCCTCAAGCCCCAGCACCCCGAGTATCCCGAGGGCGTGTTCGTGACAGGTGACTCGGCATCAGGGGCCAGCCTGGTTGTGCGTGCCATTGCCGCAGGCAAGAAGACGGCACAGCAGATTGAGGCTTATCTGGAGAAGTAAGCAGGCACTTGGCGGCTGGACTGCCGCACAACCCTAAACATATTCCCCCGACACATGGCAGGCGGTCAGTGAGATGACTGCTTGCCATGTGCCGGGGGATTTCTGTATGCCCCATGAAAAGACGCACTGGGCCAGTCCAAAATACGCATGCCGCTGCGACACCCGTCGCATGCCCCTGCATCAACGAATGAATGCCGCTGCATCGACACATGCAGCGGCATTCATTTTTTAGTCCATCTGTCCTCCCCCATCATGCTGGGTCGGGAGCGGAAGCAACAGGGTCAGTCGCTCAGTGAGTAGGGCTTGCCCGTGCTCACACAACGCTTGCGGTTGGGCTTGCTGCCCATGCGGAACTCAAGCCGTCCGCCGGCAAGCAGGTCGGCATGCGTGATGTAGAGTTTGTCATAGCGCTTGCCATTGAGGCGCACCTCCTGCACATAACGGTTCTTGTCACTCACACCATTGGCCACGATTTCCATAGTCTTTCCATTGGGGAGCGAGAGACGGCAACAAGGCACATAGGGGGCACCCAGCACATACTGGTCAGTGCCAGGGCACACGGGATAGAAGCCCATGGCTGTGAAGATGTACCAGGCCGACATCTGTCCGCAGTCATCATTGCCATGCAGCCCGTCCATGTCATTCACATACATGCGGTTCATTATCTCACGCAGCCAGTACTGCGTCTTCCACGGCTGTGAGGTCCAGGCATAGAGGTAAGGCACATGATGGCTGGGCTCGTTGCCATGCACGTATCCGCCCAGGAGGCACTCCTCCTCGATGTCCTCATTGTCCTCATAGTACTTCTTGTCCAGCGGCATGGCAAAGAGATTATCCAGGGCAGAGATGAACTTGCGGTCGCCTCCGAAGCATGCGATCATGCCCTTCACGTCATGTGGCACGTGGAAGGAGTAGTTGGCGCTGTTGCCCTCGATAAATCCCTCACCGTAGGTCTGGAGCGGCGAGAAGTCCTTCTTCCAGCTGCCGTCGGCATAGCGCGGGCAGGCCAGTCCCAGCGAGGGCTGGAACACATTCTTGTAATAGAGAGCACGCACGCGGAATGAGTCGGCCATCTGCTGGTCACCTGCCAGCATGGCCGCATGGTAGATGGCCCAGTCGTCATAGGCATACTCGAGCGTGTTGCTCGCACTCGTTCCACAATGGTCATAGGGGACGTAGCCCAGGCGCATATAGTCAGACAGCCCCTCGATCCAGCGTGAGGATGCGGTGGAGGCCATCGCGCGCAGCATCGCGCCCTTGTCCCTGATGCCTATCTTGGTGGCCACGTCAGAGAGCACGGCCACAGCATGATAGCCACTCATGCACCAGCCCTCGTTGGCCATCAGATACCACATGGGCAGCACGCCCAGCGCACTCTGCTGCTGGATGCGTATCATGCTCTCGGCCATGTCAGCGTTACGCTGCGGATGAAGCAGGCTCAGCAGGGGATGCTCGGCGCGGTAGGTGTCCCACAGGGAGAAGACGGTGTAGTTGGTGAAGCCGTCGGCATGGTGTATCTCCATGTCATTGCCACGATAGGAGCCATCGACATCCATATACACCGAGGGATTGATCATGGTGTGGTAGAGCGAGGTGTAGAAGAGAGCCTTCTGGTCCTCGCTGCCCTGGATGCGTATGCTGGCCAACTCGTGCTCCCAGCGGCTAGCTGTCTGCTGGCGTATCTGGTCGAAGGTCAAGCCGTCGGTCTCGGCCTTGAGGTTGGCCACAGCACCGCTCATGCTCACGGGTGACAGGGCCACACGCACGGTGAGCTGGTGGGACTGGGGCAGGTGGAACTTGAAGTAGCCCACCATCTGGCGGCCTGCCATATCGGGGAAGTTGTGCTGGATGTCCATCTTGCGCCAGAACCCGCTGTACTTCATGCGCTGGGCATCGACATAGCCATACTGGCTGATGGGTTGCGAGAGGGCGATGGCAAAATAAGTGTAGTTCTGGCGTGCCCAGCCGTTGGTGATGCGGTAACCAGTGAGCAGCGTGTCGTTCTCGACGCGCAGATAAGTCCACAGGGTCTTGCCCTCATAGTTATATATGCCGGCTCCCAGGTCCAGGATAAACTGCCCGTCACTGGAGGGGAAGGTGTACTGGTGAACGCCCACACGCTGGGTGGCGGTCAGCTGGGCCTGGATGCCATAGTCGTCCAGCCTCACCTCATAATAGCCAGGCGAGCAGTGCTCGGTGTCATGGGAGAAGCGTGAGCGGTAGCCCGCGTCGGGATTCTGGGCTGTGCCAGGATTGGTGCGTATCTTTCCGGTGGTGGGCATAATCAGGATGTCGCCCAGGTCGGAGTGTCCGGTTCCGCTCAAGTGGGTGTGGCTGAATCCCACGATGGTCTTGTCCTTGTGCTGGTAGCCGGCACAGTACTCATAGACTCTCGTCTGGTACTTGCCATCCACATTGTGAGGGATAGTGTCTGTCTCGGGGCTCAGCTGCACAAGGCCAAAGGGTGAGCAGGCTCCCGGGAAGGTGTGTCCCATACCATTGGTTCCGATAATTGGGTTGACGTAGCCCAGCACAGACTCTTGGGCACGCATCCCGCATGCCACAGCCAGGCACATGGCAATTGCCATGAGTGTTGATTTTATCTTCATAGGTTGTTCTTGTAATGCTGGGAGGGGTACCTCACTCACGAGGCCAGTCCTCCTGGTGGATATGGTGGGTAAAGAATAAGGCGGGGGGTGAATGGGGTAACCCCTTCACGCCCCCGCCTGTTGGTGACTGCTTCTCGAACCTGTCTTACTTGGCCTTTGCTACAGACTCCATGAAGTCCTTGCAGGGCTTGAAGTAAGGAATGTCGTGTGCCTCGATTACCATAGTGGTGTTCTTGGAGATATTGCGGGCTGTCTTCTGGGCACGATGCTTGAGTGTCCAGGTTCCCCAGCCACGGATGTACACGTTCTCCTTGCTCACGAGAGATTCCTTGATGGTATCCACCATTCCCTCTACTGCGGTAAGCACTGTGGCCTGGTCAATGCCAGTCTTCTGGGCTACAATCTTTACCAGTTCAATCTTAGTCATTTTCGTTATACGTTTGTATGGTTTTGTAATGTATGTTCAAAAAACTCCGCAAAGGTACGCAAAGATTTGCCGATACACAAGTACTTAGGTCAAAAAACCACAGCGACCCAGCGGTGAATGGGCCTTTCTATGGCTCAAGCACTGCTGCGAAGCCGCCATTACGCACCATGTGTATGCTCAGCGTGCCGTTCTTCTTCACCTGTGCCGACTGCTTCCTGTAGTCCATGGCCTGCACCGAGGAGTTCACGGCATCCACAAAGGAGGTAGCGCGATAGGTCTTTCCGTCGGCCAGGAAGTCGAGGTTGAGGGTGAGGTCACGTGGTGTGCCGTTGGTGATGCCACCGATATACCACTTGTCGCCCTTGCGCCTGGCCACTACGGTGTATTCGCCAAACTCGGCCGCGAGCACGCGGGTCTCGTCCCAGTTGACAGGGCAGGCTGCGATGTAGTCACGGCAGTCGGGATACATATTATATAAGGTGGGATTGTCGGCCATCATCTGCAGGTTGGACTCAAAGACCACATAGAGGGCCATCTGGTAAGCCCTGGTGCCTATGCTGGCACTGTTCGGACGGCGGCTGCTGTAGCACTCCGGCTGTGCCGAGAGCATGGCACCGGGTGTGTAGTCCATAGGTCCGGCAGCATTGCGTATGGCGGGATAGTAGGCACTGTTCTTGGGTGTGCATCCGCCCATATACTCCATGCCTCGCACGCCCTCAAAGGTGAGCACGTTGGGATACTTGTACTCCAGGCCACTGGGATGGTAAGCGCCATGGTAGTCAACGAAGATGTGGTGCTCGGCAGCAGCCTTTGCCGTGCGCTCATAGAAGCGCACCATCCACTGGTCCTGGCGGTCCATGAAGTCAATCTTGACGCCAGCCACGCCCCACTTCTCAAAGGTCTCAAACATGGTGGGGTGCTTATCGACCGTGAGCCAGGTGAGCCAGAGGATAACACCCACATTCTTGGACTTGGCATAGCGGATGAGCTCATGCAGGTCAATGTCGGGGTTGGGGGTGAAGGGGTCGCGGGTTGACTTGGCCCATCCCTCGTCCATCAGGATGTACTCCAGCCCATGGGCGGCGGCGAAGTCAACGAAATACTTGTAGGTGTCAAGGTTGAGCCCGCTCGTGAAGTTCACATCGGGACCATAGGGGATGCTGCCGTTCCACCATTCCCAGGTGGTCTTGCCGGTCTTTATCCATGAGGGGTCGGCTATCTGGCTGGCAGGTGCCAGTCGCATGGGCATGGTGTTGAGGGCCATCTGCTTGTCATCCTGGGTGATGTGCATATATCGCCAGGGGAAGTCCCTCGTTCCGCTGGTCTCGGCAATGTAGTCTGCCTCCTTCAGGATTTTCACGCTGCGGTCACCGTCATCGCCAAACTCCAGGGGTACCTTGGGATGCACAGAGGTGAGGCTGTTGTCAGCATTTCCCTTCATGAACATGCCTGGGTAGTCAAAGAGGCTGAACTCGCTGACAAATATCTTCTGCTTCGCTCCGGCAATCACCAGTGGCAACTCGCTCATCTTGTCCTCAGCCTTCCATGCTGCACTCTGGACGTTAGTGTACTCTTCCTCGCAACTGGTCTTGAAGCCGCGCGGCTGCTGCAGCACCAGGCGTGTGTCCTGTGTGAGCTGGATGCAGAAGTCCTCTGACAGCACCTTGACATCCCCCTTGAGGCTGGTCACGAAGCGGTAGGCCAGGCCATCGTCATACACACGCCACTCGATGGCATACCCACCCTTCATGTTCATCACAAGCGAGGTGTAGTGATTGTCCACTTTCGCGCTCTTGAGCGGGAATGTGGGTGTCACAGTCTCGTTGACGGTCTTCACCTTCTTGCTCTTGAGCACAGGATTGGTGCCCAGGTTGGCACGGTCGAGTGTCATGCCCAGGTGGCCATTCTTGACAAGTGTCTCCCCATGGCTCTCCACATCGTAGTACACCTTGTCGGAAAGGGACACGTTCAGGCTGACCTGCCCATCGGGGCTGGTCACGCTCACGTTCTTCTGCGCCTGTGCTGTGGCAAACAGCATGCTGAGCAGAGTTACGGCAATTGTAATTCTCATACAGTCAGTCGTTTATTATACGTTAATAAAATGTCTATTCAACTCAGTGGCGCTCATATCCCCACTCGTCAAGCACCTCGCCCCAGTGCTCGTTGACCATCTTTATGGTGCGCTCGGCATACTGGTACTTGTTCTTCTTATAACCGCGCTTGGCTCCTATGTATTTCTCGATAGCCGGACGCGCCTCTTCCCATCCGGGGATGCCGAGTTCCTTGTAGATCTGCTCGGTGATGCCCAGGGCATTCTTCTCGATGTCCTCAAACTTGACCTCAAAGAGGTTCCCCTCGGGCACATACTTCTTTTGTTCCTTGTAGGCACGATAAAGTTCCATGTAGTTGCGCAGGATGTTCTGCTCCATCTGCTCGTCACTGATGCTGTGCAGCTGCAGGGGCTTGATGGTGTTGAGGAAGAAACTGCGCGTGCTCTCAAACACGGTGTAGGGATTGCGCATCAGATACACAAACTTGGCATTGGGATACAATTCCGTAAGTGCCTTCAGGCGACCCGTATGTGGAGGGTTCTTGCTCAGGTACTGCGTGCCGCCGGTATTCCACAGGCTTATCTTTACCAACTTCTCAAAGGCTTGCTTGAAGGCCTCCTCTTCCTCGGGAGTGATGTCCTTGAAGGTGAGATAGCGGTCACAATACTCGTTCATCCTCTCGGGGAAGAACCAGAAGTTGTAGTAGTTATAGGGACAGGAGTTGTTCAGCGCGAACTCTTCCTCTTGGGGCAGGTCAGGAGCCAACTCCATGTTGTCCGTCGGACGCTTGTCGGGCATCAGCCAGCCCATTGTGGGCTTGAAAAGCCCCTGCAAAGCCATCATATAGTGTGGGAACACGGTCTGGTAGGTGGTGGTGTAGCCGAAATGCTTGTCTTGGGCAAAGATGTTGTGTACGAAAGTCGTTCCGCTGCGCCAGTGCCCCAGGATGAACAGCGGGTCATTCTCCAGTGGCTTGTCAGCCAGCAGTTTCTTGTATTTATGCTCCTGCAGGGGCACACACACACTCAGCAGGCGGCAGATAGCCTTGGTGAGGAAGAACTTCGTCTTCTTGTCTGCTGCGATATGCTGTCCCGTGGTCACGGCCTTGAATGTCTTCCAGTCTGCGCCCACAAGGGTGTTCACGGGAAGTTTGCTAAATTCTATAAGTCCCATCTTGTTGTTGTCGTTTACTTGTCAGAATGCGGGTGTCGCTGCATGGCCACGGCATCTCGGTGCCGCCAGCCTTCCCGCAAGAAGGCCTGCCCTGGCCATGACACCAGGCTTGGTGCATGTCAGGACAGGCCTTGCTGTATATTATTCCTTCACTATCTTGATTTCAAGTCCCTGGCGGCTGAGGTCTTTCACCACCTTTTCCACCACCCCGTAATGCTCGGGGGCAATGCCCAGTTTGGGCAGGTCAAGTACGGGGATGTCACTTCCCTGGTTGATTTCGTCCTCCTCCAGCGGGTTGCATATCATGCCCACAGCACTGGTGTTGTTGGTAATGGGGTCAATCAGGATAAAGGCACCCGTGGCCTTGTTCTTGGTGTATGGGTCAAAGAAGAGGGTCTTGGCCGTGGTAATCTGTACCTGACCTATCTCGTTCAGTTTGAAGTCCGTACCCTCCAGGTGCTGCATGGTGTTCACATCTATCTTATAGTTGATGTGGGTCAGCGTGGCCCGGGTGGTGTTGGTGTTATGCTTCAGGAAGAACTGTTTCTTTCTGTCCATTGGCTCCTCATCCATCCATACGAGCATCGTCTCGAAATGACGACCGATGCAGGGCATGTTGTCAGGCTTCACCAGCATCTCTCCACGGGAGATGTCAATCTCATCCTCCAGCGTGAGGGTCACGCTCTGGGGGCAGAAAGCCAGGTCAAGGTCTCCGTCATAGGTCACGATGCTCTTTACATGGCTGTGCTTCATGCTGGGCAGGGCAACCACCTCATCGCCCTTGTGGATGACACCGCTTGCCACCTTGCCGCAGAATCCACGGAAGTCCAGATTGGGGCGCAAGACATACTGCACGGGGTATCTGAAGTCCTTCATGTTGCGGTCCTGGTCAATGGGCACGGTCTCCAGGTAGTCCAGGAGGCTCTTGCCCTCATACCAGGGGGTGCGGTCACTCTTCTCCACCACGTTGTCTCCCTCAAGGGCCGAGAGCGGGAAGCAGGTGACATCCTCGATGCCGAGGTGGTCTGTCAAGGCCAGGTACTGCTCGCGGATTTCGTTGAACACATCCTCTGAGAAGTTGACTAGGTCCATCTTGTTGACGGCAAGCACAATGTGCTTGATGCCGAGCAGGCTCACGAGGAAGGTGTGCCGGCGTGTCTGGGTGATGATTCCCGTGCGTGCATCCACCAGGATGATGGCCAGGTTGGCAGTGGATCCGCCAGTAATCATGTTGCGGGTGTACTGCTCGTGTCCCGGCGTATCTGCAATGATGAACTTGCGCTGGTTCGTGCTGAAATAGCGGTAGGCCACATCTATGGTGATGCCTTCCTCACGCTCGGCCTTCAGTCCGTCAAGCAGCAGCGCATAGTCAATCTGGCCTGCGCCAGCGTTGCCCACGCGCTTTGAGTCACGCTCCAGGGCCTGGAGCTGGTCTTCGTACAGTTTCTTGCTGTCGAACAGGAGGCGGCCGATAAGGGTTGACTTGCCATCATCCACCGAGCCGGCAGTGAGCAGGCGCAGGAGCGACTTACGCTCGTCAGCGTCCAGAAATTCCTTTATGTTTACTTTGCTGTTTGCCATAATAGTCTATGTTTGGTTATCAGAACTTGAAGACAAATCAGAAGTAGCCCTCGCGCTTCTTCTGCTCCATGCTTGCCTCCTGGTCAAAGTCGATGACACGTGTGGTGCGCTCTGACTTGGTCGTTGTCATCATCTCCTCCACAATCTCCTCGATGGTGGAGGCATTGCTCTCCACAGCACCTGTCAGTGGCCAGCATCCCAGAGTGCGGAAGCGTATCATGCGCTTCTGTATCTTGGGGACATACTCCTTGGGCAAGCGATCATCATCAGGCATGATGAGGTTGCCGTCAATCTCCACGCAAGGACGCTCCTTGGCAAAATAGAGAGGCACA
>CAVKOT010000096.1:0-10406 GCA_963658045.1 Opitutia bacterium UBA4654 | reverse complement strand
CTCCCAGTCCATGTCGGCGACCCACAAGGGCAGCAGGTCAGTGCGCCCCCACTTCTCGGCGAGTCCCGCATGCTTCACATCGCAGGTGCCCGTGCGGTCAACCGGTTTGTCGAAATCGTATGTCATCGTGTACATGTCTTTGTGCATGCCTGCAGCATGCCGTTTGTGCCGCAAAGTTAAGCATCTTGCGACTATGGGGCAAGCAATCGGCCTGGGATTGTGCCCCGAAGGCTCATTTTGGGCACTCCAGGCGGGCTGGTGGCACGCTGTAAAGACTTTTTAAGACTACCGGCTTGGCGCATTCGCGGAAATGGCATAACTTTGCCATACCTGCACGACGGGGCACGCAGCACGGAGTGCTAGGGAGAACAACGAAGTACAATAAAAACATATAAGGTTATGGCTACATCTATCAAGGACTTGGCTCCACAGGCCATCTGGCACAACTTCTATCTGCTCACACAGGTGCCGCGCCCCAGCGGACACCTGCAGAGGGTGCAGGACTTCCTGCTCGGCTGGGCGCGCGAGCATGGTATCGAGGCATTCAAGGACGATGCCGAGAACATCGTCATGCGCAAGCCGGCCACACCCGGCATGGAGAACCGCAAGACGGCTGTGCTGCAGGCACACATGGACATGGTGCCGCAGAAGGTGGACGAGAGCAGCCACAACTTTGAGACTGACCCCATCGAGACCTACATCGACGGGGACTGGGTGAAGGCCAAGGGCACCACCCTGGGCAGCGACGACGGCATGGGCGTGGCGGCCATCATGGCTGTCATGGAGAGCACCGACCTGGAACACGGGCCGCTGGAGGCACTCATCACGGCTGATGAGGAGACGTGCATGTACGGGGTCAACCACCTGGCAGCCGACACGCTGCATGGCGACATCCTGCTCAACATGGACAACGAGACCATGGGGGAGTTTGTCATCGGCAGCGCGGGAGGCGTGAACATCAGCGCGACCATGCAGTACAAGGAGGTGGCGCCCGAGGCCGGGGACATCGCCGTGAAGGTGAGCCTGCAGGGACTCAAGGGAGGACACAGCGGACTGGAAATCAATGAGGGACGCGCCAATGCCAACAAACTGATGGCACGCTTCGTGCGCCAGGCCATCGCCGATGATGACGCACGCCTGTGCTCATGGCACGGTGGCAACATGCGCAACGCCATCCCACGCACGGCAACGGCCGTGCTGACCATCCCCCAGGAGAACCTGGACGACCTGAAGGACCTGGTGCAGTACTGCCTGGAGACCTTCAGCAGCGAGTATGCGGGCATCGAGGAGGAGATGGACATGACCATCGAGAGCACGGTGATGCCTGCCGGACAGGTGCCCATGGAGATACAGGACAACCTGGTGGACGCCATCATGGCCTGCCACGACGGGGTCCTGCGCTATATCCCCAGCATCCCCGATGTGGTGGAGACCAGCAGCAACCTGGGCATCGTGGGCATCGGCAACGGCGAGGCCAGCGTGCTCATCCTGGCACGCAGCAGCAACGAGACGATGATGGAGTACCTGCAGGAGATGCAGGAGTGCTGCTTCGGCATGGCGGGCATGAAGGTGGAGTATGGCGGACAGTATGGTGCATGGCAGCCCAACTTCGCCAGCCCCATCACGGCTGTCATGGAGCGGGTGTACAAGGACACCTTTGGCGAGGAGGCCAAGGTGCAGGTGTGCCACGCCGGACTGGAGTGCAGCATCATCGGGGGTGTGTATCCCCAGATGGACCTGGTGAGCTTTGGCCCCACACTCAGGAGCCCGCACACGCCCAACGAGCGTTGTAACATCCCCTCGGTGGAGAAGTTCTGGATGTTCCTCAAGGAGTTACTCAAGCAAATACCTGCCCGATGCTGAACCTCGACAACTTCTATAAGGCTCGCTATGCGCTGAGCCGTATCATACGGCGCACTGACCTGGTGCAGGCTCCCAGGCTCAACCCCGAGGCCGACATATACCTGAAACCTGAGAACCTGCAGGTGACGGGCTCGTTCAAGGTGCGTGGCGCGTGCTACAAGATAGCGTGCCTCACCGACGAGGAGAAACGTCACGGCGTGATAGCCTGCTCGGCAGGAAACCACGCGCAGGGGGTTGCCCTGGGGGCCAGTTGCCATGGCATCAAGAGCCTCATCTGCCTGCCCGACGGCGCGCCCATCAGCAAGGTGGAGGCCACACGGCGCTATGGTGCCGACATCTGCCTGGTGCCGGGCGTGTATGACGATGCCTACCAGCGCGCGCTGGACCTGCGCGACGAGCGGGGCTACACATTCATCCACCCCTTTGATGACGAGAACGTGATAGCGGGACAGGGCACCATCGGTCTGGAACTGCTGGACCAACTGCCTGACGTGGAGGTTGTCATCGTGCCCATTGGCGGGGGCGGACTGGCCAGCGGTGTGGCCTTTGCCATCAAGCAGCTCAACCCGAAGGTGCAGGTGTGGGGCGTGCAGGCGGCAGGAGCCCCCAGCATGGTGCAGAGCATCGCTGACCACAAGATCCTGCGGCTCGACAGCGTGAGCACCATAGCCGACGGCATAGCGGTGAAGCAGCCTGGTGAGATCACCTATGACACTTGCCAGAAGTACCTTGACGGCATCGTGACGGTGAGCGAGGACGAGATATGCGCGGCCATACTGGCCCTCATCGAGCAGCAGAAGATGGTGGCCGAGGGAGCCGGGGCAGTGAGCGTGGCGGCGGCCATGTTTGGCAAGGTGCCCGTGGCAGGACGCAAGACCATCTGCATCGTGAGCGGTGGAAACATTGATGTGACCATTCTCAACAGGGTCATCAACCGTGGCCTGGCCAAGAGTGGGCGCAGCTGCACCTTCACGGTCGAACTGGAGGACAAGCCCGGGCAACTCGTGGGCGTGAGCCAGATAGTGGCCTCGCTGGGTGGCAACGTGGTGAGCGTACACCACGAGCGCAATGACGACTCGGCACGTGTGACGGCCTGCCAACTGCGCATCAAGGTGGAGACACGCAACGAACAGCACATCGAGGAGATAAGGAAAGCCCTGACCGAGAAAGGGTTCAAGGTAGAGTAAACATAACGACAACACATACACTATGAGCATGAAAGAAATTCACACGCCCCAGGCTCCGGCGGCCATCGGCCCCTACAGCCAGGCCATCGAGGCCGGCGGAATGGTATTCGCCAGCGGACAGATACCCATCGCCCCCGCCACAGGACAGTTTGTGGAAGGGGGCATACAGGAGCAGACACGGCAGGCGCTGACCAACGCCAGCCACATCCTGCAGGCTGCGGGCACTGACCTGAGCCATGTGGTGAAGACAACGGTCTATCTGAGCGACATTGCCAACTTCGCCCCCATGAACGAGGTATATGCACAGTTCTTCACCGAGCCCTACCCCGCACGCAGCGCAGTGGCCGTCAAGGACCTGCCCAAGGGCGCACTGGTGGAGGTGGAGGTGCTGGCCGTGAAGGCCGACAAGCCCGCCACGGCTACCAGCGAGGAGGTCTCAGCAAAGGGCGAGACCTCACAAAAAAAAAATCTCAAGTAAGCAGGGACTCTTAGGAAAAGCCCTGCTCGCGCTCTTACTGTGCCTGGTTCTGCCCGCATCGATGTGGGGGCAGAGCCAGGCATTGTCGTTGGTGGGGATGCTGAAGGAGTTTCAGCGCACCGAGGAGATTACACCCGACCGCTTCTACGAGAACATCGACACGCTGCGCGCAGCCGTTGCCCGACAGACAGACCCGGCATCGAAAGCCATCTACCAGGCCACCCTGGCACACGTGCTGGCACTCAACGCCAGTAATGCCAATGTGTATAAGAACAGCACAGCAAGCCCTGCCGACAGCATACAGGAATGGTCATACCAGGAGTACATCAACCATGCGGCCATGCTCTACAGGGAGTCACTGGGCAAACTGGAAGTCCTGCACCAGGCCCAGGCAAAGCGCTGGATTCCCCTGGTCAAGCGCGGAAAGGACGAGGGACTGTATGCCGGGGACATGCTCTCGGTGGTGTGGCACGCCATGACCATGGACATCGAGCCCTGGATGAGGGAAGGCAAGAGTCTGCCCACAGCAGACTCCATCGCCCTCTTCTATCTGCATCATGGCATGCGCGAGGCGGCCCTACAGGTCTGGCTGGACGAGATACGGAACATGCCACCACAGGATGCCAAGAGCAAACTGATGGAACTGCGCAGGGACTACAGCAACATCGAGGCGGGCGCACAGGTATATCTGTGCCTGGCATCGGATGCGATGGCATCAGCCGAGATGGGTGTCAACGAGCGTCTGGCCATGCTGGACGAGGCCATGAGCAAGTGGCCGGCAAACAGGTGGAAGGACAATATAGAGAACCGACGGAGGGAACTCACCGCCCCCATCATGCGGGCTGAGTTCCCCGCCATGGCCTACCCGCTCGACACGGTGAGGGTGCCCATAGTCACGAGGTCGCTGCGTGACTTCACCCTCACCACCTACCGCCTGCCCCTGGACTTCCCCTACAAGGACGAGGAGGAGGGTACCATGAAAAGTGGGGAAGAACTCCTGAAACTGGTGAGGAAGCAGGGCAAGCAGATAAAGAACACCACTCTGCAGCCCCGAGGAGGCAGCAACGGAGGCATGGAATGCAGGGACACACTCCGTTGGCACACGCCAGAGTGTGGCCTCTATGCCACAGTGCTGGAGGCAAGCACCAGCGCGCCACTGACCGGGAAGCCCGCTCCACAGGTTTGCCTGGTGCGTGTGTCACGCCTGGGAGCCTACCACCGGGTGATGAGGGACGGGCGTATAAGGCTGACCGTGGTAGATAGCAAGACGGGAAGACCCATGGCGGACATCAATGTGGATGTGTTCACCAAGGGCAGGAATGACGAGAAGTGCCAACTGCTCGCCAGGATGGCCACCAACCCCGAGGGCTGTGTGACGATTGACAAGCAGGAGCAGAAGGATATATATATAAAGGTATCGCGCGAGGGCGACGAGGCACAGGAGCGCAGGAGACTCGGCTACTCCACCTACGACAAGATGAACCAAGACCTGGAGAACCAGCACATGGCCATCTCGACGGACAGGAGCATCTACCGCCCTGGCCAGCAGATATTGCTGAGTGCCGTGGCCTACAGCCAGAAGGGATGGGACGCGCAAGTGCTGAGGGGCGAGGAGTATGAGGTGTCACTGCGGGATGCCAACAACAAGAGGCTGTTCCAGCACAAGCACAAGACCGACGACATGGGTGTGCTGACAGACACCTTCACCCTGCCCACATCGTGCCTGCCTGGCACCTACACCATACAGGCTGGAGGCAGCCTGCGGACTGTGAGGGTGGAGGAGTATGTGCGCCCCACCTTCCGCGTGGAACTCTCGCAGCCCCAGAATGCCGCAAGCAGCAGGGACTCAGTGGCCATCGAGGGCAAGGTGACCACCTATAGCGGCATACCCGTGACTCATGCGCGTGTCACAGGACACGCCACCTGGAGGGCCTCGTGGTGGTATCGCCAGCATGGACACGACGGAGTAAGTGCGCTGGACACCCTTTGGACGGACAGCGAGGGACGATTCGTCGGCAAGGTTGCCATACAGGGAACGGAGGAGGAACTGAAACGTGGGCGCACGCTGGAGGTCAGCGTTGACGCGCTCTCCCCACAGGGGGAGACCCAGCAGGGCTCCCTACGCATCCCCGTGTGCAGTTCGCCATTGCGCATGAGGGCCGACGTGCCTGGCTACATCTGCAAGGACTACCCCACCCCATGGACTATCAACCTGTACTCCAGCACCGACCAGCCTGTCAAGGGGCCTGTCACCTGCACGCTCACACAGGGCGGACAGGAGCGGAGCAGATTTGTGATGCAGGCCGGAGAGCCCGCTTTCCCCGAGGAGTTGAAGGCTCTGGCATCGGGATGCTACAAACTGCAGGCCGCCTCGGACATCAATGGGGACACGGCCTCATGGCGAGGCGAGATAGAACTGACCTCGCTGGCCGACACCATCCTTTACCAGGAGTCCCCCTTGACTCTGCGGGCCGTGAAGAAGACATTCTCGCCGACAGAGCCAGCCAAGGTGCAGATAGGCACCACACTGCGGGATGCGTGGGTGCGCTTGCTCATGGAGTCAACCGACACCACCGTGCTGGACACGCTGATGCACCTCAGCAACTCATGCCTGACATGGACTATCCCCTACCGTCCTGAGTACGGGCAGGGGCTGACACTCAACGCTTATGTGTTCAGCGAGGGAGTCCTGAACGAGGAGAGCAGTCAACTGAGGCTGGAGTTGCCCGACAACAAACTGCGTCTGCAATGGGAGTCTTTCCGTGACCACCTGCGCCCAGGACAGCAGGAGGAGTGGTCGCTCACGATAAGGCGGCCCGATGGTAAACCTGCGCAAGCCAACCTCACAGCCAGTCTCTACGACGCGTCGCTCGACGCAATAGCCATCCATACATTAAACATAAACGTACACCGCTGGGCACGCACGCCATATATATGGGCATGGCAAAGCACTCCCAGTGCCTATGAGAGGACGCACCTGGCCGTCAACTTCAGCACCAAGTACAGGAAGGGCTACAATCCCGAGTACTCCACATTTGACATCGACCGGTTCTACTCGCGTGGCTTCGTCCTGCACGAGACTACCGGCACGAGAACGAATGGCATCAGAATCAGGGGGGCGAAGAGAGCAAAGGCACTGGGCTCCACAAGTTCAGGACAGGAGACGATGGCCTATGCCTCACCAACGAAATCCTTAGCCGGGAAGATAGTAGGACTGGACAGTAATGACATATATGACATGCGGGAAACCGACGATGATGCTGGTGAGAACGAGGAGGAAGAGACTGCGGAGGACGGAAAACTGCGCACCAACCTGCAGGAGACGGCCTTCTTCATGCCCCGACTGCGTACCGATGCCCAGGGACTGGTGAAGATATGCTTCACCCTGCCCGAAAGCATGACCTCGTGGCACCTGCTCGGTGTGGCCCATACGGCCGACATGATGGTGGGCCTGCTGGACACGACCATTGTGGCAGAGAAGGAACTGATGGCCGAGACGCTGCTCCCACGCTTCCTGAGAAATGGTGACCAGGCCACGCTCACCGCCAGCATCAGAAACCGCAGCGAGAAGATGCAGCAGGGCAAGGCCACCCTGGTGGTCAGCGACACTGAGACCGAGAAGGTGCTGATGCACAAGGTGGTTCGCTTCCAGTTGGACGCACAGGAGGACACGACCTTCACCTTCCCCTACACAGGTGGCATGGAGCATCCTGCCCTCACCGTCAAGTGGGTGGCACAGGGGCAGGACCACAGCGATGGCGAGCAACGTTATCTGCCCGTGCTGACAGACATGCAGAGCCTGACAGAGACCAAGGCGTTCAGTCTGAACAGCATGGGCACACACACCATCGCGCTCGACAAGCTCTTCGCACATGACAGCAAGGAGGCCACAGGCCGCTCACTCACCATCGAATACACACGCGACCCGAAGTGGCTGGCCATCCAGACACTGCCCTCCATGGCCGCCCCCACGCGCAAGGATGCCTTCAGCCTGGCCTCGGCATTCTATGCGGGAGCACTGGCCTACAGCATCGAACAGAAGTTCCCCGAGGTGGCCCAGGCCATCAAGGAATGGGGAAGCAGGGACACGGCTGCACTGGAGAGTCCGCTCATCAGGAACCAGGAACTGACAGGAATGCTCCTGCAGGAGACTCCATGGGTGCTGGAGGCCGACAACGAGCGCATACGCCGCAGGAGGCTGGCCACCCTCTTCGATGACGTGGCCCAGGAGGACTACCGCATGAGCATGCTGAGCGCGCTCAAGAACCAGCAAAATGCCAATGGCTCATTCTCATGGTATCCCGGTATGAGAGGCAGCGCGTATGTCACACAGAATATTTTGTGCCAGTTGGCCAGGCTCTATGCGATGACAGGCAGCGAGATACCCATGCAGCGTGAGATGCGCGAGCGGGCCAGCAAATACCTGCTCCAGGAGATGGTGAAGGACGTGAAGGAGATGAGGAAGGCCGAGAAGCGGCAGGCAGGAGACAGCCACCTGCGCACCCTCTATGCCCTGAGACTCTCTGGCTATGACGGCAAGGAGACCGAGGAGGAGAAGCAGGCTGTGCAGTACATGCTGTCACGGCTGAAGAAGCAGGCCAGCGAGACTGACCGCGAGGAGCGTGCCCTGACCGCTGTGGTGCTGCATCTATATGGTGAGGAGGGGCTGGCCAAGGGGCTGATGAAGCGGCTGCACACACTCATCAAGCAGCCCGACGGCATGCACCTGGCCTACAGGAGCGGTGCCTCCACAAGCATTGACCGCAAGACGAGTGAGCATGTGCAACTGATGGAGGCCATCAGCATGGTAGAGCCCGACGACACAGCCACCCTGGAGGCAATGCGGGAATGGCTCATAGGCATGAAACGCACCCAGGAATGGGACAATGCCACACAGACGGCCGATGCGGTGTATGCGCTCATGGGCAGTGGGGCACATTTCAGCAAGGGCACGGACAGGCTGACACTCAAAACCACGTCCAAGTCCCTCTCCATCAGCAGTCCTGAGACAGTTCTGGGCTATGTGCGGGAACGTGCAAGCGTGAATGCCTCCCCACGCAAACTGGTGGTGGAGAAGAAGGGCCAGGGCACATCCTATGGGGCCGTGTATGCCCAGTACCAGATACCCTCAAGCAAGGCAGAGGCACAGCAGGAAGGACTCAACATCCGCCGTGACATCACCGGAGTGGAGCATCTGCAGACTGGAGACCGCGTGCACGTACGCTACACCCTCACAGCCGACCGTGACTATGAGTTTGTGCGCCTGCTTGCCCCACGTCCTGCCGCTGCCGAGCCTGCATCACAACAGTCTGGCTATGAGTTCACGAGCAGACTCGGACTCTACAAGTCCATACGCGATGCCAGCACAGAGTTCTTCATCGAGCAACTGCCTCGCGGAACTTATGTCATCGAGGAGGACTGGCTCATCAGCAGGACAGGCTCCTACCTGCTTCCCCCGGCACTACTCCAGTGCCTGTATGCCCCCGATTTCCAAGCACACACCGCAGGAACAGCCATCAAAGTGCAATAAAGTTCGGGATAATAAAGGAATTGCGACAGAAAAAAGCCACATTCCTTTGTGGATAAATGAGAAAACATTACTTTTGTATGTCCGTCAGCATGTTTCTTGCTGATGGGCATACAAAAGAAGAAACAACAAAATCCGAACCAACGCTAACAACAAAACGTAAAAGTATATGAAGAAACTAATCGGTCTGATGCTTGCTTTGGCAGCCATCGCATTCGTAGGATGTACCGAGCACGTGGATAAGTCTGCGCGATATGTCTTCAGAGAAAGGACCATCACTGACTATCTTGAGGCCCACGACGACTACTCGACCTATGTGGGACTGCTGAAGGCTACGACAGTGAGTTCCATGTCGGACACCAAGGTGTTCCAGTTGCTCTCTGCCCGAGGGAACTATACCGTGTTCGCCCCGACCAACAAGGCCATACAGGACTACCTGGACACCCTTTGTGTCAAGGGTGTCATCACCGAGCCCTCATGGGAGAGCATCACCGACAGCACCTTGAAGGACTCCCTGCGCAAGGTAATCGTGTATAACAGTGTGATTGACAGTGGTGACGACAACATAAGGTATGAGACCGCCACCATGCCCACCACGCAGAACGCAGAGATACCCTACCCCAACATGTATGACCGCAAACTGGTGGTACACTATTGTGATGACCCTGACAGCATACTCATCAATGACTCCCCCATCGACCCGCGCAACAAGGACATCCCGGCCATCAATGGCGTGATACAGAGCATGAGCAGCGTGGTGGCTCCCAGCAACAACACACTGGCCTACCTCTTCAACGAGATCATCAACAGCAAGCGCGAGGGCTATTACGTGGCAGCGCAACTGGTGAGAGCCGTGGGCATGATGGACACGCTCATGGCATGGCGCGATGACGTGTATGAGGAACTCTACAAGAAGGGGACGGTGAAGATGAGCATCGTGAGCAACACCGATGGCAGCAACCAGACCTTCTACTCACCCGAGCACCGCTATATTGGATTCACCTTCTTTGCCGAGACCGACAGCTTCTGGGCAGAGGCCATCGGCAAGCCTGCACTTGAGATTGGCGTGAAGGACGTGGTGAACTACCTGGTACAGAACAACGTCTATCCCGATGCAGTGAACGACGACAACTACAAGAACGAGAACAACCTGCTCAACCAGTTTGTCACCTACCACTTTCTGCCCATGTCCCTCTCGACAGACAGGCTCGTGCTGCACTACAACGAGAACGGCTACAACCTCTCGGCCAAGAACCCCACGGTGCCCATCTTTGAGTTCTACACCACCATGGGCAAGCGCCGCCTCCTCAAGCTCTATGAGAGCAAGGAGAGCAAGGGAGTCTATATCAAC
>CAVKOT010000095.1:0-10447 GCA_963658045.1 Opitutia bacterium UBA4654 | reverse complement strand
ACGGGGAAAGCAATGAGGCATAATCCCAAAGGCGGATGGCCAGCATCGCAAGATGTGGCCACCCGCCTTTTTTGTGTCTTATCGGGTCAGATGAGGTGTGTCACTTTGATTTTCTTGTACGGCTTCCCTCCCAGTCCCAGGGCTGCCATCATATTGTCCTTGATAATCAGTTCGCCCTTCTGAAGCCCAGCAATCTCCGACTTAATCTCCTGGAAGTCTTTGCCTGCCACACCGAACAAGTCCTTCACCACGCTGTCGGCTATAGTCTGCTGTTTCATGATGAGTGGGTACTGGGCATTGGCATAGAAATCAAAGTGCTTGCTCTTGAAACTCTCCATATTCTGCGTGGCCAGTATGATGCTCAGGCCCTTGTTCCTGCCCACGGCTATCAGATTGCGCAGCGGGCGGTTGTCAAAGTCCAGCATGTAGTGTGCCTCGTCGATGATGGTGAAGTGCCTTATCTGCACGTACTCCTCATTCATGGCCTGCTTGGGCAGTTGCTCATAGATGCTGTTGAGTTTGGATATGACAAAATACACGATGGCCTTGGCAATGGGGCCTTCCTTGGGAAAGGCATCCATCTTGACGATGAAGCATCCGTCAGTCAGGCTCACCTCGTCTTCACTGGCAAAGAGGTGGTTGCGCACGAGTTGCTTCAATACCGAACTGATACTGTCGTCCTTCTCGGGCTTGGCCATCCCTGTCTGGTAGTGCTGTAGCATCATTTCAAAGGTGATGGGTTTCCCACCCGTCTGCTTGTAGGCATTCACTATGGCCTCGCTCAGGCGGTTGCTCATGCTGGCACTGATGCTCGCCCTGTCGATGGCGCAGAGCGCATTGGCCATCTCGGTGGAGTAGAGGTTGATCTCGTTGATGGTCTTGCCTGTGAAGTCCTTGAACGGGGTGAATGGCAGTGGCTGCCGCACAGGGTCCAGTATGCAACTCCTGTCAACGTCGAAGTAAGCCAGCCAACTGTTGTTGGCAGGGTCAGAGAACTCACCTTTATAGTCAAACAGGAGAAAATTGACAGGGTAGGGAGTCTCGGTGGACAGGTTGCGCAGTTGCTGTATGAGCACGGCCAGGAGGTTACTCTTGCCAGAGCCGGTTGTTCCGGCTATCAGTATCTGGGCGTTCGATATGGAACGTCCGTTGATGTTGAGCCTGGCCTCCATGTCCTCGCCATACTCACCAATGAGCAGGTTGAGGGCAGGGATGTCATTGCCCCTGTGCTGGCGGCTGCTTTCAGCAAAGAGGAATGAGTTCAGGTTCTCCTCTTCGGTGAGAAACTTGATTCCCCGATATATTTCCTTGGCTACGATACGTCCCACGATGCCCGTGTTGTTCCAGTCAATAGTGCAATCGCGGTATCTCAGTTTCAGCAGGGCAGAGAACAGGGCCTTCTTGTTGTCCTTGGTGAAGAAACTGGGCATGATGCGCTGACTCGTCTTTGACATGACGATGCTGTCCAGGTCGTCCACGTTGCGCTTGTCCGACATCCCCAGACTGGCTATCAGACAGATGCGCATCACCTTGTTCAGGGTGAGGATGACGTTCTGTCCTCCGTCCAACTGTCGTGATAGGTTCAGCCGTCTCTCGATAAGTTCCTTCAGCGGGGCGATGTCACAGGCAAGTCCCTCGGCTTGCCGTATGTTTTCTAATGCGACTTCCATAATTGTCAAATGTTGGGTTGTGTGGTTTAGTCCAGGTCAAGGTGAGTCCCGAAGTATCCCTCCTCCACATGCGTGCTCTGGCTCTCCACCTCACGCACCAGTGTGTAGGAGCGGGATATGAATGGTTCCAGTTTCATGTAGTCCTTGTCCTTGCGGATTTCCGATGTGGTACACAGCAGGATGGTCTGTTCGGCCAGTCCAGGGAAATACTCCTCCATGAGCACATCGCGGCTCTCCTCGTCGAGCACCCCCATCACAGTGTCTATCATCACAGGAGGGTTATAGTCCCCCAGGTTGCGCAGGACCTTGAGCAGCACCTGGATGAAGATTTGCTTCGATGCCGCATTCAATTGGTTGAGCGAGATTTCGTTGCCAGCCTTGTGGTACAGGCGTATGCTGAACTTCTCTATGGAGTCGGAGAGCACCACGCGTGAGATACAGTTCTTGTAGGAGATAAGCAGTTTGTTGAGCTGTTCCTTCATGTCCTCCTCTATCTTCTCCTTCTTGCGCTTGAGCAGAGTGTCGGCTACGTCCTCAAAGAAAGGCTTCAGCTTGACCAGCGTGTCAAACTTCACATCGGGTTCTTGCTGTATCTGCACGTCATACTGGTGAATCTTCCGTTCCAGTTTCTCTATGGTGGCCTTGCACTCTTCCTGCTGTTGCTTGAGTGACTCCAATTTCCGGCTCTGCTCCTCGTATCTCTTGATGATTTCCCCATTTCCCATCACGAGTCCCTGGCGCAGGATGTCCATCTGCTTGAGTTGGTTGTCATAGTTCTCCAGGCGTTTCTCCAGTTCTATTCTGCTTTCGTTGATTTGCACAAACTCGTTCACGGCATTGGAGGCCAGCAGGAGTTTCAGTGCCTCCAGTTCTGTGTCATTGAGAAAGGCAAACTCGTCATGCCGTGTTTGTCGCTCTTGCTGAGCCTTGATGTGCTCTATGATGTCGGCACTGTCCAGCGTGGGTGGACACAGGAGCTTTTCCTTCAGATAAGCCAGTATCCTTTCTGTGACTTCCTCCAGTTGTCCTTCTGACAGGATTTCCTTCTGCTCCTGCTTTAGTAGTTCCTTCTGGCGGATGATAGCCTGGATTTCATTGTTCATGTTGTCGGCCAGTTTGGGGTAGAACACATTCTGCTCCATTGTCTCTACAAAAGCCTTCAGCCGCTCGTTGTACCTCTTGGCCATCGTCTTGGTCTCATTCACGCTGGTCTCCAGTTCGCCTATTTTGCGCTCGCTCTCAGCTGTGCTCTTGGCTCCCTCCTTGGCAGCCTCATACTCCTTTTGCATGGACTCCAGGAGTTTGTAGGTCTGGTCCTGTTCCTGTACATTTCGTTCTTGTTGTGTCACCAGGCTGTTTCTCTGCTCACACAGGTTGTTGTACTCCTCTGCCTCCTTCTCGGCAGCCAGCCTTCGCGATGCCCACTCTTGTTGCACATGCTCCGATGCGTCGCGCAACTTGAGATATTTGTTGAATCCCATCACGTTCTGGATGTTGTCCTTGATGATCTGTGCAAAGACATTCTCTTTCAGCAGTTCGCTTGACTGCATCGCGTCAAACAGGAAGTACTTGCTCAGTTCCTGTGGCAGGTTGGCTTTGATGATTTTGTTCACCTGCTGTTCACTCTCGGCTCTCTTGGCCAGTGGCATGGCTGTTCCATACACAAACTGGTTGCCGTTCATGTTGAGCATCACACTCTCCACAGGCTTCTCCGAGGGGTTCAGTTTGTAAGTCCGCCTGAGCACATAGCGTTGCACCTGCCCCAGCACCATCCCCTCAAAGGTAATCTCAAGGGTAATCTCGGGAGACACCCTCCCCAGGGCACCATTGTTGAGCAGTTCACAGAAATGTCTCTTGTCTGTGATGTGCAGGCCGTACAAGGCCCCGCATATTCCCTCAAACAGCGTGGTCTTTCCCCCACCGTTCATTCCGCCTATCAGTATGATGGGTCGCTGGGGTTTGACCGACAGGTCAAGGTCCAGGCCGAGATAGGTTTTATAGTTGCTTATCTTGATTCTGCGGATAATCATATCTTTGCTATGGCTTCTGTGATGATTTTCTCGGTGTCTTCCTCGCTCATCTCTATCTTGTCAACCTTGGCTGCATGGTATTGGCGCAGAATGTCCTCGCTTAGCCAGTCGAAGTCAATCTCGTGCTTCTCGCACAGGGCGCGTATCAGTGCCAGGTCTTCAGTTCTGATTCCGTAGTGCAGGAATTTGCTGTCAAGTCCTTTCTTCATTGTTTCTTTGCGGTTATGCGGTTTTATGGTTGTGCGGTTTTATGGTTGTCAATCGCCCCACCTTCCGATAATTCATAATTCTTAATTCAAAATTCATAATTTAAATCTCGTCAGGATAGAAGCAGTCCCACCCGTCGGTGTCGGTGGTGTTCTCTATCTTCATCGGACTGTATTTCCAGTTGTTTCCCTGCTCGATGATGATGCCTCCGCGCAGGTGCCTATCCCTGTTCTCCTCGCTTGTCATATAGTCGATGAGGGCATTGTGCTTCTGCGGTGCATCCACATCGCTACCCGCGCTTTTGGTGTCAAACAGAAATATTTGTCCGCTCTTCATGCGTATCACAAAATCTACATAGAAGAGGGCCTTGTGTCCCTCGTGTGTCTCGTAGCTGATGGCATAGTGCTGGCGGCCTGCGTCGCCATTCTTGTACCACCAGTCAATGTGCTCACGGTTGGCTTCCAGAAATTGCTCGAAGTGCCTCTCGGGCATGTAGGCGTTCTTGAGTTCCACAAAGGGTATGAGCGCATGGTCGCTCATCTCCCTGTTGACGCGGTGCGTCTCTTCCTTGTACAGGCGTTCCTCGGGCACCTCCCAGTCATAATATTTGAAGTGCCTTCCTTCCTGTGCGCGCCTCCTGCTCTCTTGCATCTTGTCATATCGGCTTAGGGCAGTCTCAATGATATGCTCAAACTTGGGACGGTTGCTGTGGAAGAGAAGCACTTTCACGGCCTCGGTCTCAAACAGTCCGAACACCTCCTCCATCACCTCCTTCAGGGCAAAGCCCAGCGTGGCCACGCTCACCTTCTCGTATCTGGTGCCTATCATGCGGCTGCAGAAGTCGTTGAAGGATGTGTTGAGTTCCTGCATGGTGCGCACATACCTTGCTTTCTTCTCGGCCCGTGTGACTCCCACCTCGCCTGTGATGCTCAGGTCCTCGATGAGGTCCGTGCCGATGCTTTGCACCTTGAAGTTTATCTTGTCGGCCACCGCAGCCCTGTTTCTCAGGCATTGCTCATCGTCGTCAGGATGGTCATCCATGGGGAAGATGGCTTCCAGGTCATCCGGGTCAAAGAGTCGCAGTTGCCTGGTGCCCACCAGTAGCAAGTCCTTGAATGTTCCTGCCAGTTGTCTTCGGAAGTCAGCCCCGAGCCTGTTGCGGCTTATGGCAGGCTTCTCGCAGTATTCTGAGCGCAAGGTCACGTTGCACAGCCCTGTCCGTCGCACGGAGCGGATGTTTGACATGTAGTCCATGTCGTCCTGCACAATCTCGATGATGTCCCGGCTCAGGTTGGTATATACATATCCCCAGTTCAGTCTGTCGTCCTCATAGAAGTGCTGTTCGGGCATGCGCAGGATGCGTCCCACCGTCTGTGCCGTGAAGGTGTAACTCTCTATCTTGCGGAATATGAGCAGCACTGCAGCGCGTGGGCAGTCCCAGCCCAGGGCTATGGCCTGCTTGAAGAGCAGCACCTCTGTCAGGTTGTCGGGTCTCTCTATGCCCTCCAGGTTCTCCTTCTCGTTGCTCAGCCACACCGCCAGTTTGCCATTGGCCGTGTTGATGCTCTTCACAGTGTCCAGGTATTGTGTCACTTCCTCCCTGATGCTGTCGTCATCCTGGTCCATTTTGTCCTTGTCGTTGGGCAACTGGATGAGCAGCAGCGGGTTGATGCTGACGCCTATCTTGCGGTAAGCCCTGGCCAGTTCCTCCCGTTTCTTGAGCGCGAGCGACACCAGGTGCTGGTTGAGTGAGCAGCCAGGGTCGTCGAAGTCCAGGGCTGGGTTCAGCACCACTCCTTGCTTGATCATCCCCTCGCTTACCACCTGTTCGCGCGGGACTGTCACATACGCGTCTGGCCTTCTTGTTTCTGGCGTGGCCGAGATGCGTATCTCCACCTTGGGGTTGATGGTGCGCAGCACCTTCTCTGTCTTGTTGGTGAGACGGCCGGCAAACATGTGCTCCTCGTCGATGATGACGATGAGGGGTATCTGCTGCTCCTCCTGCGTGTGCCGTGTGAGGTCATAGAGCGATGCCCCCTGTTCGGTCTCGCGCGTCATCACGGCATTGTCCTTGTTGATGCTCTCCCAGTTGACAAAGAGGATTTCGCCAGGGTGGATATATCCCTCTGCCGAGTGGTCAAGGTCGTCATAGATGACAGGGCGCAGTTCCTGTCCTTCGGTGAAGAAGGAGCGCATCTTGAAGTAACTCTGCTCGTGCAGCTTGTTGGGGGCTATCCAGATGTAGGCCACTTCCCTGCAGGGTGCGTCCGTGCGGTCATGCAGTTCTCCATTGAGTCGCAGCAGCATCTCCGATGCCATCACGGTCTTGCCTGCTCCTGTGGGAGCCTTGAACACGAGTGTGCGCCTTCTGCCAGGCAGGGCCAGCAGTCCTATGGTCTTCTCCACCAGTTCCTTCACAGCCCGCTGTTGGTATTCGATTTGCTTCATTCCTCGCCTCCTTCCTTGTCAAAGTTAAGTTCTGTCTGTTGCTCCTCCTGTGCCATGCTCCCCGGCTCCTCTGCCTCGGCCGCTCCTTGCTTGGGCAGCACCCTGCGGTAAGCATTGAGCAGAGCGTCGGGTATGGCGCACAGGTTGATGAGGTCAGCCACCTCATAGAAGGCATCGTCATAGGCATATCCGTTGGGTGAGAACACATACACCATCAGCCTGTCCTCACGCCCTGTCTGCTGGGCTATCAGTGGCACCAGCGATGGGATGGCCTCCTCATTATATATTATAAGCATCCGCTTTTGTCCGTTGCCGTTCTCGAAGTAGCGTGCGATGTGCTTGTTGATGTGCTTGCCTGCGAATGGCTTTTCCAGGTAGGCATCGTTTCTGATGCATAGCATGTCGGTGGAGAGTGCCATCAGTTCCCGCAGGTTCCTCGTGGTCTTGTCGCGTGGGATGAACTTTGTCTTGTAGTAGCGCAGGTTGTTGTGGCTCAGTCCTTCCACATCCTCTCCTTTCGGAGTGGTGTAGCCCATGATGACCCGCTTGTTGCGCTCATAGGTAACGTTCTCGCAGATACCATTCTCGTTGTTGGTCACCAGTATGCACTGGCGATGCCCGCCGTCTTCTGCATTCAACTGCATGGTGGCATGGAGGGTTGTACCACTGCCAGCGAAGAAATCGAGGATAAGAGAATTTCCACCCATAAGTTGTAAACATCTAACAATCAGTTCTATTGGCTTGGGATTGTTGAATGTTGCTTTTGGTACGATTTGTTGCAGCAGTTTTGTGCCATTTGCTGTTTTACCTGCATCATCCCACCATGTGGTAGGGGGAATTCCTCTTTTTTCTTTGGCTTGGGATAAGAAGTATTTTTTCCCGAGGGATGTCCTTCTCTTGATAATTAGGCCATCTTCATAATATTTTTGCATTACTTCTTTAGAATAGCGGTAGTACCCAGTAATGCCAAGAAAAGTATAATAAGGATTTCCTTTTCTAGCTCCACCGGGGCCGTCTATAGGATTTAATTTCCATGGCCCGCGTGGATCGTTGTCTGGGTTTTTGAATAACTTTTCGTTTACTTCATTGGGTATTCTGAAGTTCTCTTTATTGGCGAATATTAGTTCTTGCTTCTTTGCATATACTAACAGGTAATTGTGATTTGGAGAAAATAACAAATCACCACTAATAGAATCTCTTGATTTTTGAACAACCGTAGCCAAGCAATTCCTCGTATCAAATATTTCATCACAAAGCATTTTCAGTTGCGCCTGCTCATTATCGTCAATGGAAATGAATATCACACCTTTGTCCGATAGCAGACTTTTCGCAATCTTCAGCCTCCTATTCATAAACGACAGCCACTTGGAATGACGGTAGCCATCTTCTTTATCCACAAACGAATCATTGTAAATGAAGTCCTTGTTGCCCGTGTTGTAAGGCGGGTCGATGTAGATGACATCAATCTTCCCGTTGTGCGTATAGCTGAGGGCGGCGAGGGCTTCCAGGTTGTCACCCTCTATCAGGATGTGGTTGGGAGCATCCGCATCATCGCTGATGATGGCACGCTCGGGTACTTCCAGCAGTATAGGCTGCTCATCACGCATTCGTTCCTCGGTGTCTTCCGGTTTGTCTTCCCATACGAGTCCATACTTCTTCTTCTTGCGAAGCAACTCCAGTAACTCCGATTTCTCCTCATTTGTGAGACCTTCGAGTTCCTTTATCTTATTGATAAGTTCTTGCTTGTTCATCGGGATGTCTTTATGCGGAACGGTTGTACGTCCTTTCTCGCAGCACATCCCCTAAACTGCCCAGGTTCTTGTTCGTGGTTAGGATTGTCTATTAAAAAGAAAGTGGCGTGGGCATGTCATTACCTCGTCTTGCACCTTACTATCGATGGCTTAGGAACTGCCTAACACATAAGAATGCAAGAATAGAAGCAATAGAGCACGCCTACGCCAACGCAGTATATGTAATGTAACACAAAGCACACCCTTCCTATGAGAAAGGGCGCACCTGTGCCGCATATATAATATACGTTATAGTAGACGTCCACTGCTATCTACCTCCGAATGTGTAATCTGAAAGTTCCTAATTTTCGATAGTTCAGAAGCAAACGTTAGTAAACGTCTTTCTCTTAAAATAGAGCCATTCCCCCAGGATATGTCAGCCAGCAACACCTTGCCCGGCATCCAGGGGACGGCTGTACAAAGTTAGTGAAAAAGATTGGTTGCGGGCAAAGGCTTCATGGATTATTTGCCTCCATGGCCCAAAACATGTCCTCTGTCCCCAACAAACACAGCCAATAGTGAGTACAGAGGATAGTTGGTGAGCCAGTCCTGATCCCGATAGGGCGACATGGACAGGCGCACCCCTTTCAGCCCGGGATTGCGCTCCACAAACACCTTTAGACTCTTGGCCTGCAGGTTCTCTTCGGCTTTTACTTCCACAGGGATTATCTTCTCCTCGTCCTGTAGGAGAAAATCAATCTCGCCACGGGAGTTCTCGGCCGACCAGTAATATACCGACAGCGAGGAAAGCACCTTCAGTTGTTGCAGCACATACTGTTCTGTGAGTGCCCCCTTGAAGTCCGTGAACAGCATATTCCCCTCCAGGATGCTCTGGGCAGGCACATTGCTCATCGCTCCCATCAGGCCTACGTCCGACATGAACAACTTGAAGGCCGAGAAGTCCTCATAGGCAGCCAGGGGCAACTGTGCCTTTTTGCAACGGTTTACCTTATATATTAGTCCTGCGTCCTTCAGCCATTCTATGGCCAGTTCAAAATCCTTGGCTCTTGCCCCTTCCTTCACTGCGCCATAGATGAACTTTCTGTTTTCCTTCGCAAGTTGGGCGGGAATTGATTTCCATACCATTCGGATGCGAGGCACCTCTATGGCCGGGGCGTGTTTCGAGAAGTCTCGCTCGTAAGCCTCCAGGATGTTTTTCTGAGCCGTGCGCACCCTTGTCAGATTGCCCTCATTGGCAAATGTGCTCACTGCCTCGGGCATGCCTCCCACGAAATAGTACTGGCGCAGGCGTTCCTCAAACTTGGTTCGAAACGTTGTTATCATCGCCCAGTCCCTGGACATGAGCAAGTCTGCCATCTTCCCTTCACCCACCGCGTCCAGAAACTCAAAGAACGAGAGGGGGTACAGGTGCATGAAATCCACCTTCCCCACAGGAAACGAGTCACTCTCATGCATGGCAATGCCCAACAGCGAGCCGGCAGCCATGATGTGGTACTGAGGTGCTTTCTCGGCAAAGTACTTGAGCGCGGTGATACCGCGCGGTGCTTCCTGTATTTCGTCCAGGATGATGAGGGTGTCCTCACCAATGGCTACTCCTGTGCTCCACTGGATGCTGCTGATGATGCGCTGGATGTCGAAGTCGTGGGCAAACAAGTCTTTGAGCATCTCGTTGTCCTCGAAGTTGACATACGCACAGTCCTTGTAGGCTTCCTTGGCAAACTCCCGCATCAGCCAGGTCTTGCCCACCTGGCGTGCCCCGAGCATAATCAGTGGCTTCCGGTTATTGCTTTCCTTCCAGTCATACAGGTACTTGATGGCACTTCGTCTCATAATTGCTTGTATGTGTGTTCGTAATGTAGTGCAAAGATATACTTTTTGTACAACACCTCGTCCAAAGTCGTCCTTAAAAGTGTTGAGTCTCCCAGAAAGTCGTCCCTAAAAGTGTTGAGTCTCCCAGAAAGTCGTCCTTAAAAGTGTGGTGATGTGCTTGCGTGTTACGGAATGGTACATGACATAGGGGCTGTGCGGTACTTGGCATTTCGTGTCGTTGTGGGGGTGTAAAGCGGCTTGGGTGACAAACGGGTAAGATGGTGCATGCCGCTGTCCACTTTTGTCAGAAGTGTTAAGGGAATTAACCATTCTGCCACATCCAAGCGGACATGATGTCCACATTTGTCCACAGTCATGCTATTGGCACATAGGTTGTTACATAGTAGTGTGAAAGCCGAAAGCCAGGAGGCGAGGGAACGAGCCGAGGGCTGAGGCCCAAGACAAGATAAACAAATAAAAAATATAATCGGAGGTAAACATTATGTTGTTAGTACGCAGAAACAATAATTCA
>CAVKOT010000094.1:0-10660 GCA_963658045.1 Opitutia bacterium UBA4654 | reverse complement strand
TTCTAACTCTCAAATTCCGTTTGGTTAATTCTCAAACCATTTCTTTTTGACTATAATAAGTATATGCGGGAATATCCAATTGGTGAGAGCCTAAATATGGCAAAATTATATAATCCTGACAAGACAGATTTGCATCACCATTCACTTTTGGTAAATGTAATAGGCTGTCCAGATTTGAATATCTGGACAGCAACTCCCATAAGACAAAAGGCGGGAATTGGGTATGGGCAAAGTTCTGTGACTATAACTCCTGAAGTATATTCGGACAGCACCTATGTGAGCATATACCCTTTGGATAAAGACAAAAAGGCATACTTGATACCGATGACTCTACACAATGGCACTATGTCTATAGCAGGAGCAGAGAACAGCCTTATCACATTGAAGGGCAGAAACTGTCTTCCATGGATACTTCCGCTCAATCTCCAGAATACTACAATATCGGGTGGCAACTATGTCCAGGCCACAGATGTGAATGTTGGCAGCGACATAAGGAATGGCGAGCAGGGAAATGTCGTATTCAAGTCTGGCAGTAATACTGAAATAGAGAAAACAGGAACTGTGACGCTGGGTAAGAATGTGACCATAGAGAAAGGCGCACAATTATATATTAAACAATCAACAATTAGAGAATAAAATGAGACACATAAAGAGTCTTGCCTGTCTTGCTTGTCTTATAGTGTTTGCGTTCCCCGCTTATGCCCAGGGCTACTATGCGGAGGGAACCCGCTGGACAGAACTCAAACTGGATACCTTGAAATATGACTCCTGGTTCACTGAGGTGAACCAGGATGGCGTGACAAAATATGTCCCCAATTATAAAAAAACGGACTTCTATATTAAAGGAGACACTGTATATTATGATTCAAGATACATGAAGGTCTGGCGGCACATTGATGGACAGCCTGACTCTATCGCATATCTCCTTTCAGAGACTAAAAACGGTTTGACGCTGTCCTCGCTGTATCACAGAGGAGGATATGGAAGCATTTTGATGCCTTGCTTTGCCTACGATTTTAGGTGGACAGTAGGGACGGTCGTCAGAACTGGTCTGCTGCCAACAGCCCAGTTGACAGGTGGCAAACTTTACACACATGGAACAATTATGGAAATCAAGACTGGCACATTTGGCTCTTCTGCTTCCCTGGAATATGTGGAACTCAATGGGTGTACAATCATCAAGGGGATAGGCATAACCTCGTGGAACGGACGTGATTGTATCTTTGGTCCCACAGAGGCCTGGTATATGGAATGGCAGTTGAATAGCAAGGTAAGTAATGACTACCGCTCCATCCTCGTCCACTTTGAGCAAAATGGCGAGGTTCTCTATGACCTGTGGCCCAATGAGAAGGGTGAACTGGTGACACGCCTTCCCTGCGTGAGGGAGGCTGGCACGGACAGCACCTCCGTTTATGACCTGCAGGGGCGCAAGGTGGAGGGGAGTCTCTCACGCAGCATTTATATCGTGGGAGGGAAGAAACGGATGGTTAAGTGACAAGCCCGTCCCCACAATCGGGGCAGTATAACTGCGAGTACAAGGTCAGTACTACTGCGATGCCTAAGCCAGTAGTACTGACCTTCCTTTCTCAGTAATATTGTCTTCTTTTTCAGTTTCTCTTTTGTCGATTTGCAGGCATTTTGCTGATGTCATGCACACATTTTAGGGCGGTGGGCAAGCCCCAATCACTTTTTATTCCTAACTTTGTCTGACGGTAGAGCCCAGCATGCGCAAGGCAGGTTATGATGCCTGGACGCCGGGCCAGGATGGTTCCTGGGTTCTGCCCGAACACACATTTGACGGAAATGACAGAAATGAAAATGTACAGCGTCGGGGAACTGGCCGAACAGGTGACCCAGGCCTTGGCCAGCATGTCCTATGACCGCAAGCCAGAGGGCTTGTATGCCCCCATCAAGTATGTCCTCTCCCTGGGCGGGAAGCGCATACGGCCTCTCCTGCTGCTGATGGCCTACAATATGTATAAGGCCGATGTGGAGAGCGTCATGCCTGTGGCCTTGGGGCTGGAGTGCTACCACAACTTCACACTCCTGCATGACGACCTGATGGACAGGGCCGACGTGCGCAGGGGGAAGCCCTGTGTCCACAAGGTGTGGAATGACAATACGGCCATTCTCAGCGGTGACAACATGCTGGTCATGGCCTACAGGCTCGTCTCCAGTTGCCCTCCCGCAGTTCTCCCCCGTGTCCTGGATGTCTTCACCGAGACGGCCCTGCAGATTGACGAGGGCCAGCAGTATGACATGGACTTCGAGAACCGCATGGATGTCACTGAGGCGGAGTATCTGGAGATGATTCGCCTGAAGACCTCGGTGCTCCTGGCGTGTGCCCTGGAGATTGGGGCTATCCTGGGAGGCGCGGCTGGCGAGGATGCCCAGGCCCTGTATGCCTATGGCGAGAAGGTGGGGCTCGCATTCCAGTTGCAGGACGACTATCTGGATGTCTATGGCGACTTCCGGACGTTTGGAAAGGCCATCGGAGGTGACATCCTGTGCAACAAGAAGACCTTCATGCTCATCAACGCGCTTGCCTGTGCCCCCAGTAATCTGAGGACAGAGCTGGAAGGCTGGCTCCAGGCCCGCTCGTTTGATCCCTCGGAGAAAATCGAGGCCGTCAGGAACATCTACACGCAAGTGGGTGTGGACCGGATGGCCCAGGAACGCATCTCCTCTTATATAGAACAGGCCGAGGCAATCCTCGATGGAGTGAACGTCCATGACGGACGCAAGGCAGTCCTGCGCCAGTGGACGGAACATCTGCTCGGACGCAAAAAGTGAGTGAGCGTGACAGACACACATAGCCATATTTACGGCGAGGAGTTTGCTGGGGACTGTGCCGAGGTGGTTGCCCGCGCCTTTGACGCGGGTGTCCAGCGCATCCTCCTCCCCAATATAAACAAGGACACCATCGCACCCATGCTCTCGCTGTGTGCCCAGTATCCAGGGCGGCTCTACCCGATGATGGGACTTCACCCCTCGGATGTGTCGGCAGACTATCGTGAGGTGCTCGCCAGCATGGAGGCCCTGCTGGCTGACGAGGGTCATCCCTATGTGGCCGTGGGCGAGGTGGGGCTTGACTTCTATTGGGACTCGACCTTCCGCGCCGAGCAGACTGATGCCTTCCGCATGCAGGTGGAGTGGGCGGTAGAGAGGCACCTGCCCCTGGTGATACACGCGCGCTCGGCACACCGCGAGTTGCTTGAGGTCATGCACGACTATGCCTCATGTGGCTTGCGCGGCATCTTCCACTGCTTCACCGGCACGCTGGAGGAGGCCTGTGACCTGCTCTCCTTTGAGGGATTCTGCCTGGGCATAGGTGGGGTGCTCACGTTCAAGAAGAGCCCTCTGCCCGAAGTCCTGGCCCAAGTTCCCCTCTCACGCGTCGTGCTTGAGACCGACTCGCCCTACCTGGCGCCGGTGCCTCACCGTGGCCAGAGAAACGAGAGTGCCTTTGTGGTGGAGGTGCTGCACAAAATGGCGCATATATATAATATGTCTCCCGGGGAGGTGGAGAGATGTACGGATGACAACGCAAAACGTGTGTTCGACCGCGTAAAGTGGCCATGATGTGCCCAAAACGTCAAAAAGGGTGCCGCAACACAAAGTTTTTGCCCAAATAGTGCGCTACTCTAACAAAAAAAAGATATTTTTGTAACCGAAATACGTTGCGCACGCTCTGCGGTGCACGATTTCGACCAGTCAAGGAGAGATGCTCGAGTGGCTGAAGAGGCACGCCTGGAAAGCGTGTATACGTCAAAAGCGTATCCGGGGTTCGAATCCCCGTCTCTCCGCGACAGTGTGTCAAGTGGTAAGAAACAAAGAAAAGATAATTTAATCATCAAAAACTACACACAATGAAAAAGTTATTTGCAATTATTGCAATGGTTGCTGTTTGCTCTTTCGGGGCAACAACATCTGTGATGGCGCAGGAGGATGTGGCTGCCACAACAGAGCAGAATGACTCTGTGGCTACAGACACTGCCGTAGTAGATACTGCTGTTGCAGACTCTGCTGCTGACACTGAGGCTTCGGCCGCTCCTGTTACCGAGGAGGAGAACGAGGGTATCTTCAAGGTGCTCAAGGTTAAGTTCATCGAGGGTGATGCAGGCTTCATGTCATTGGTAGCCATCGCTCTGGTGCTGGGTCTCGCATTCTGCATCGAGCGCGTTATATACCTGAGCCTGGCTCAGATCAACACTCGCAAGTTCGTGGCTGACCTGGCTGCCCTGGTTGCTGCCGGCAAGATTGACGAGGCTGTGACTACTTGCAAGAACACACGCGGCCCTGTTGCCCAGTTGGCTCTGGCTGCCATGGACTGCCTGAACAGTAATGACCGCAACGACATCGGCACCATCGAGCGCTCTATCAACACAGAGGCTGAGGTGCAGGGCTCTTACCTTGAGGAGAACTGCTCATGGATTACCCTGTTCATCGCCATGGCTCCCTCTCTGGGATTCCTTGGAACTGTGATTGGTATGGTGATGGCCTTCGATGACATCCAGCGCGCTGGTGACATCAGCCCGACCATCGTGGCCGGCGGTATGAAGGTGGCCTTGATTACCACTATCTTCGGTATCATCGTGGCCCTGATCCTGCAGTTGTTCTATAACTACATCCTTTCTAAGATTGAGTCTCTGACCGTGAACATGGAGGAGTCTTCTCAGGAGATCCTGACCATGTGCGTGAAGTCTGACAAGTGCAGAAAGTAACAACAAACTCTTTAGAGTAAAAGGAGATTCTTTTATGAAGATTGAGAAAATATCCAAGTTGGCTCTGTACGTCTGCGTGGGCATCATCATTGTCTGCTTCCTTGCTTTCTTTGGCATCGGATTCAGCAACCCCGTGGGCGACTACAACGAGCCGAAGATGCTTGACCTGCTGATGGTGCTCATGTATGTGCTGTTCGCAGTGATGCTGGTTCTCACGGTCTGGAGCATCTTCAAGGGACTGGGCAACGGTGGCAGCTCCACCTCTGGCTCGGGTGTCCCTGGTGGCAAGATTATGGCAGGCACCATTGCCCTGCTGGTTATCTCTCTCGTGGTGGGTGTCGTCAGCGGTCTGGGCGAGGAAGCCTTCACTGCACAGGATGGCACAGTGACATCTGCAGGATGGGTTACCGTGGTGGACATGTTCTGTGTGGCCAGCGGCATCCTGTTCGTGGCAGCCGTGGTTGCGGTGGCAGTGAGCATGACAGGTGTGATGACCACTATGGGTAACAGGCAAACAAAGTCTATTAAATAAATCAAATCATGGCAAAGAAGAAGAAGAAAGTTCCTGGGTTGAACTCCAGTTCGACTGCGGACATATCTTTCATCTTGCTCATCTTCTTCCTGATTACAACTTCTATGGACACAGACATGGGCTTGTCACGCCGACTGCCCCGTCCGCCAGAAGAGAACCAGGAGGATGCTACTATGGACATCAAGGCCCGAAACATTATGTATGTTCGAATGAACTCTGCAGGACAACTTTGGGTGAAGGACGAAATGTCTAGTGGTTATGAGGATTTGATGAATTTGCGAAACCGGGTAAAGGAGTTTGTCAAGAACGAGAAGAACCTGAGCAAGTATCCCGAGAAGCATGTTAAGAACATTGATTTGTTAGGTCAGTGCTTTGTTACAGACAAGCATGTCATTTCGGTACAGACGGATAACTCGACTCCTTATGCCGTGTATTTCGAGGTTCAGAATGAGTTGGTGGCTGCGTACAACGAGCTCCGCAACGAGCTTGCCAAGCAGAAGTTTGGCCGTCCCTATGACGCTCTCACTGATGAGCAGAAGGTGGCCGTGCGCACATACTACCCGCAGAATATTTCAGAGGCAGAACCCAAAAAGTATGGAGGACAGCAGTAATGGCAGGATTTAAGAAGAGTGAGCGCGAGATGCCGGAGATGAACACCTCATCTCTGCCCGACTTGATTTTCACCATCTTGTTCTTCTTCATGTGCGTGGTGACCATGCGTGAGGTGACACTTCAGGTGAAGTTCGTCACCCCCCAGGGAACCGAGCTTGAGAAGTTGACAAAGAAGTCTGTCGTGTCCTACATCTATGTGGGCCCTCCCACTGACCAGTTGCGTCCAACTTTGGGAAATGGTACTCGCGTACAGATCAATGACAGAATTATTGATGGTATGCAAGGAAAAGATGCCAATGGAAACGAGAGGAATCCCTACATGGAGATTATGGATTTCGTGAAGTCTGAAAGGCAGGGCATGAGTAATCAAGCTGAGCAAATAATCTCTATAAAAGCTGATGAGAAAACCCCTATGCGGCATATCACCCTAATAAAGGAAGTCTTGAGAAAGTCATGGGCACTTAGAATAAACTATTCGGCCACGCACAGAAAGTGACTCTGAGGTGGATAATTGTAAAAAAGAGGTGACTTGTTACTTACAAGTCACCTTTTTTTTATACTTTTGTGTGTCAACTTGCTGCTTTTGCGGTGCCCTGACTAGGTGTTCTGCAAGTCCTGCGGCAGGGGGGAGTGATATATAGTATCGAACAAAGACTTTATAAAGATAAGATATGTGTAAACTTGATGCACTTGACCGGCAGATTTTGTCCATGATATCCGACAATGCACGCATCCCCTTCCTGGAGGTGGCACGCGCATGCCACGTCTCTGGTGCGGCCATTCATCAGAGAATTCAGAAACTTATGCAGCAGGGAGTCATCAAAGGCTCACAGTTTGTCTTCGATCCTGTGTCTCTGGGCTACGACACCTGTGCTTTCGTGGGGCTCTTCCTCAAGGACCCCTCTGATTTTGACCGCGTGGTGGCTGCCCTGCACAATATCCCCGAGGTGGTCGAGTGTCATTACACCACGGGCGGATATGACATGTTCATAAAGATATACGCCCGCAACAACCACCACATGCTCAGTATCATACATGACAAGTTGCAGCCGCTTGGCCTGCAGAGGAGCGAGACCATCATCTCCTTCAACGAGGCGATATGCAGGAAACTGCCTGTTCCCTCAGTGGCGGAACTCGAAAATGGCACACAGGATGATTAGTCTCATAGCCGCAGTGGCCAGCAATGGTGCCATCGGCCTCCACAACAAGCTGCTTTACTGGTTGCCCAATGACTTGCGCAGGTTCAAGGCTCTCACCACAGGGCACACCATCATCATGGGCCGAAAGACTTTTGAGTCCTTTCCCAAGGGAGCCCTTCCCAACCGGCGTAATGTAGTCCTCTCCCGCCAGCAGGTCACCTATCCTGGTGCCGAGGTGTTTCCCTCGCTTGAGCAGGCCCTGGACACCTGTACTGGTGAGGATGAGGTCTTCATCATCGGGGGGGAGACCCTTTACCGCCAGGCCATCGGATTGGCTGACAGGCTCTACCTCACCCTGGTGGACGATGAGCCCAGTGAGGCCGATGCCTTCTTTCCCCCGCTTGTCCCTGGCGAGTGGAGGGCTGTGGCCGACGAGCCACATGAGCCAGACGAGCGTCACCAGCAGCCTTACCGCTTCGTTGACTACGAGCGTGCCGTGCGTGGCTGAAAAGCCGTCTTGCTGACACAGAACAACTACCGTCAATCAGAACATATACTTAGATGAAGCAATATCTTGACCTTGTGCAGAAGATCCTTGATGAGGGCGTGCGTAAGCATGACCGCACGGGCACGGGCACAATCAGCATCTTCGGCCATCAGTGCCGTTATGACTTGGAGAAAGGTTTTCCCCTGCTCACCACGAAGAAGGTGCACCTGAAGTCCATTATCTATGAACTGCTGTGGTTCCTGCGCGGCGACACCAATGTGCGTTATCTGCAGGAGAACGGCGTGCGCATCTGGAACGAGTGGGCCGACCCCGAGACTGGTGACCTGGGACATATCTATGGCTACCAGTGGCGTTCCTGGCCAGACTATGATGGTGGATACATCGACCAGATACAGCAGGCTGTGGATATGATCAAGAACGACCCCGACAGCCGGCGCATCATCGTCTCGGCATGGAACGTGGCCGACATTCCCCACATGAGCCTCCCGCCCTGCCATGCCTTTATGCAGTTCTATGTGGCCAACGGACGGCTCTCGCTCCAGCTCTACCAACGCTCGGCGGATGTTTTCCTGGGCGTTCCCTTCAACATCGCCTCCTATGCCCTCCTCTGTATGATGATGGCCCAGGTGTGTGGCCTGCGTCCTGGAGAGTTCATACACACCACAGGTGACACCCACATCTACCTTAACCATCTTGAGCAGGTGCGCCTGCAGCTCACCCGTGAGCCTCGCCCCCTCCCCCGCATGATTATCAACCCCGAGGTCAAGGACATCTTCTCCTTCCATTACGAGGACTTCCACCTGGAGGGCTATGACCCCTGGCCTGCCATCAAAGGCACCGTGTCCGTTTGACCTGGCTGCCGAAATAGGAACATACCCATTGGACAAAAACAGTCACTTGTCACAGGACTTCGTGTCCCTGATGCAGTCGCAATATGGCATGCAGGAGGCTGACAGCCTCTGCCATGCCCTGGAGACCACGGACCCCGCTGTCTCTGTACGCCTTAACTGGCGCAAGGTGCAGGCTTGTCTGCCTGCGGCTAAGGCGATGTCGGTGAGAGAGCACCTTGATGCCACTGGTGAGCCAGTTCCCTGGTGTCCCGATGCCTGGTATCTTTCCCAGCGTCCAGCCTTCACCTATGACCCCCTCCTCCATGCGGGAGCCTATTATGTGCAGGAGGCCTCGTCCATGTATGTGGCAGAGGTGCTCCGCCAACATCTTTCCCTTGGGGGAGAGCAGTCCTGCCGTCCCCTGTCCGCACTTGACCTTTGTGCCGCTCCCGGGGGCAAGTCCACCCTGCTGGCCAGTCTCTTGCCCGAGGGTTCCCTCCTCGTGAGCAATGAGGTGATGCCCAAGCGCGCGCTGATACTGGCAGAGAACATGAGCAAGTGGACATCAGGGATGCCTGGTGGTCAGTATCCTGTGACATCCCTGGTTACCCAGAACCGTCCCGCCGACTTCACCGCCTTTGAAGGCCAGTTTGACCTCCTGCTCACGGATGTTCCCTGCTCGGGCGAGGGCATGTTCCGCAAGGATGCCCAGGCCGTCAGCGACTGGAGCCTGGACAACGTGGAACTCTGTCGCCAGCGCCAGCGTGAGATACTGCAGGACATCCTGCCTGTGCTACGTCCAGGCGGACTCCTTATATATAGTACCTGCACGTTCAACCATTACGAGGACGAGGAGAATGCCCGCTACGCTTGCCAGTTGCTTGGCGGCGAAATGCTGGAGGAGCGTCATTTCCTGCCTGGCCGTGACCGTGGCGAGGGCTTCTATGTCGCGGCCATTCGCAAGCCCCATGCAGGGGAAAAGGCAGACTTCTCCATGCAGTCCAGTATCAGTGTGGACACCTGTTCCCAGGACTCAGAGGCTGTGCTCGCGGCCCTGCAGGCCCGTGTGCGCCGCCACTTGCGTGTGCTCTATGATGCAGGCAAGGTGTCGGCAGAACAGTTGGGCCTGCCACAGGTCAACCTCTCTTATGGCCAGGCGTTGCAGTATCTGCGCCATGAGGCCGTGCGGGTTGAGGCTCCACGCGGGATGGTCACCCTTTGTTATGAAGGTTTCCCTTTGGGGCAGGGCAAGAGTGTGGGCACACGCATCAACAACCTCTATCCCACAGAATGGCGCATCCGCAGTGGCTATACGACCCCCTTCAGCCTCTTTGGATTGGCTGATGAGCAGGAGTAGCTTATATTTGATGGGATGGATGGCAGATGATGAATGAGAGGCTGTACATCCGCTGATGAGATGGTTTCCTTTATGCAGAGAGTCTTGCGTCCGTGTGAGGGATGTGGTGCAGACTGCTGGGAAATGACGAATGAGGAGCGTGTATGCGCTTACAAATTGGTTCATTTCTGCCAAGTAACCCCAGATTTTCTCCCTCAGGTTTCCCTCACGTGCCCTCAATATGCCTTGCTTGCTTGTTGTGATAGTTTCATTGATAAGTTTCTTTCTTACTTTAGATTGGCTTATGATGTAGAAAATAGCAATGGGATGAAAAAATTGTTGTTTGGGCCATTCTTCTGTGCAGTGACAGGCGTGGTTACCGCTACTTTTCTCATAATGCTTTAGTTTGCTTGAAAGTGTTGTCATAATGCTGCCACTTCGTGTTGTTTGCTTGCGGAAATCAGCAATAGGCCAGTACCTTCTGATTATCCGAAAGTGTTTCATTGTGGCGTTTCCTTTGATTTTTAGTTGCCTTGACTGATGGCAGAAATTACAAAGAAATTGCAAAATCGTAAAAAGTAGTTTTGCTGCCCGAAAAACACTATTGACATGCGATGTGGAGTGCCGTAACTTTGCAACGGAAAATTTTTTGATGGGGAGGCGAAAGTGTCCTAAGCCCGTTCCTTCCTTGTCAGACAGATTTCAAATCCTCCACCTTGCCGGGTGGAGGGAAGACTGAGACAGTTTATGGCTGCTTCACCGCGGCCCATTATTAGCCACGGACTAATTTCTCCGAAACACAATGATATGTGAGTGTGGGACAAGGACAGGCTGAGGGATGCACATCGCTCTCTGTCATGTGACACAGTCAGATTCTATATAACGGAAACGATAAAACGAACAGGGCAAATTAAAACCAATAAGACCCCAGTTCGGGATAAGAGTTATAAAAAACACAGTTGTTTAGTGTCCTCAATGA
>CAVKOT010000093.1:0-10801 GCA_963658045.1 Opitutia bacterium UBA4654 | reverse complement strand
CACCACCCTCACCCCCATGCAGTGCCTGGAGCGCACCCAGCAGATTGAGCGGCAGATGGGGCGCACTGCCAAGAGCACTGGAGGCCATTATGCCGACCGCGTGATAGACATTGACCTCCTGCTCTATGACCACCTGTCCCTGGCCACACCGCAACTGACCCTGCCCCACCCGCTGATGATGCAGCGCGAGTTTGTCACCAGGCCACTCTCCGAGGTGATGCCCGCCGAGCAGTTTGCCAGGCTTGAGGCACAGGCACATTCCGCAGCGACGCCACGCCCATAACCACAACGCATTCACGACAAACAAGATATCCATGTTACGAAAACTGCTTCTATTCCCCCTGCTTGCCCTTCTGGGTGCAAGCGCACAAGGCCAGACCTCAAATCCCGCCTGCACATCCAACCTCACCCATTACGTCAACCCCTTCCTGGGAACAGCCACCCTGTGGGAACCCGAAGACCTGGGCTACACCCACACCGAGGCCAAGCGTGCCTGGGGAGCTGAGACCTACCCCGGTGCCACCCTGCCCAACGCCATGGTGCAGGCCACCCCTGTGACCATGTATCACAGCGGCGCGGGCTATCAGTACGAGGACCACGAGATATATGGCTTCGCTCACACGGCCAAGGGACACTGGGACCAACTGCACTTCCCCATACTGCCTGTCACTGGCATCTTCTATCCCCGCAACTTCGCATCCCACTTCTCACACCAGCGTGAGGAGGCTCACCCCGGCTACTACAGCGTGTGGCTGGAGCGCTACCACGTGCAGGCCGAACTGACCAGCACGCTGCGCTGTGCCTTCCACCGCTATACCTTCCGTCCCCAGGACGAGAAGCGACTGCTGGTCGATATCACCCGCAACAACGGCAATCCACGCCAATGGGACATACGCAAGAGCGAGACAGCCCCAAATGCCTTTGAAGGCTACCAGGACGGACACGGCCGCATCTACTTCTACGCCACATCGTCCCTGCCCGTGACGGCCGTGTCGATGGTGAAGGACAACAAGCACCGCGTGGCTGTGGTTGACTTCAAGGACAATGTGGGTGCGGCTCCCCTGGAACTGCGCATCGGCTTCTCCTTTGTCAGCATCGAGAATGCCCGCCAGAACCTGGAGGCCGAGATGGCAGGCCGCGACTTTGCCTCGGTGCGCTCTGATGCCGATGCCACCTGGCAGAAGATACTCTCACACATCCAGGTAGAGGGTGGCACCGAGCGTCAGAAGGGACTGCTCTACAGCACACTCTACCGCGCCTTCCTGTGGCCCGTACTGCGCAGCGATGTCAACGGAGAGTACCGCGATGCCCGTGGCCAGGTGGTCAAGAGCGACTTCCGCTACTATACCGAGCCCTCCTTTTGGGACACCTACCGCAACAAGTTGCAGCTCCTGGCCATGATCACCCCCGATGTGGCAACAGACATTATCAAGTCCATCACCGACAACGGCGAGAAGCGGGAAGGCTACATGCCCACCTTCTTCCATGGCGATCACGCATCCACCTTCGTCATCGGCGCGTGGCTGCGTGGCGTGAAGGGCTTTGACCTGGAGCGCGCCTACAAGCTACTGCTCAAGAACGCCACCGTGCCCGGGCGTGGCGGACGTCCTTACCTGGACGAGTACATCAAGCAGGGATGGATTGCAGAGAAGGATACGACCAACGTGCCCACCGAGGACGAGTACAAGGCTGCAGTGACCAAGACTGTCGAGTATGCCTATGACGACTATGCCACAGCACAGGTTGCCAAGGTGCTCAAGGACAAGGACAACTATAAGTTACTAATGAAACGCTCGTCCAACTACAAGAATCTCTTCGACCCCTCAACAGGATTCTGGCGCGGAAAGACCGCCAATGGCGAGTGGGTCAAGGAGTTTGACCCCTACATGCCATACTATGCCTACCAGTACCGCGAGGCCAATGCCTGGCAGAGCCTGTTCTTCGCGCCCCATGACCCCGAGGGCATGGTGGCACTCTATCCAAGCCACCAGGCTGTGGAGGACAAACTGGACTCCCTCTTCAGTGAGCCCTGGAGGGAATACGAGGCATGGAACTTCACAGGCTTCCTGGGCAACTACTGCCAGGGTAACCAGCCCGACCATAGCGTGCCCTACACCTATTACTTCATAGGCAAGCAGCCCAAGGCACAGCATGTGCTGAACATCCTGATGGACAAGTACTACGACATGGGGGCCGACCACCTGGCCTATGCGGGCATGGACGATGCGGGCGAGATGTCCAGTTGGTACGTGCTCAATGCCATTGGACTCTACACCTATTCACCCGCTGATGCACAGTACCTGGTGAGTGTTCCCCTCTTCCAGCGTGTCACCCTCACCACTGGCGACGGACGCAAGACCGAGGTGGTGCGCCAGGGCAATGGCGAGGCAATCAAGGAGATACGCTGTGGCAAGCACCTGCTGAAAGGCTGGTTTGTGGACCACGACCAACTCTTCAGGGAAGGCCGCCTCACTATCACCACAGAGTGAGACTGCATTGTCCCATGTGTGCGACTGCACTGCGGTGGCTGCTCGTGCTGGCTCTTGCCTGCACGCCACAGACCTCTGCTGCCCAGTCCTACACATGGGACAATTTTGTAGAGGAGTACACCGAGGGGCTCCTGTCCAATGATGACGACAGTGAAATGCCGTCTGACGCGTCACGCAACGACATGCTCCAGGAGTGGGATGCGCAGTTGCAGGAACTGCGCCTGCTGCACGACTCCCCCATGAACATCAATACCGCCACACGCGAAGAACTCCTGCGGCTGCCCTTCCTCGATGAGGAGCAGGTGGAGGAGATACATGCCTACGTATATCTGCACGGCCCGCTGCAAACTCAGGGCGAATTGCGCCTGGTGCCCCTGCTCGACAGCCGCACCCGCCGCTTCCTGTCCCTCTTCGTTACTTTTGGCAACGCTCCTCCTGCCACGACCCGCAGGCACAAGCCCCTCACCCCAGTCTCTAACACCCTCACGACCCGCCTTGATGTCCCACTCTACTACCGTCGTGGCTATCAGGTACATGATGGCTATGCTGGTGACCCACTCTATCACCGCACTCTCTATCAGTTGAAGGCTGGAAAGCACTTGCGTGCCGGGGGCCATATAGAGAAGGACGCAGGCGAGCGATGGGTAGATTCCTGGGGCGCGTATGCTGAACTCCGCCAGGTAGGGGCACTCAAGAAGGCCGTCGTCGGTGACTTCCGAATGGGCTTCGGTGAGGGCCTGGTGGCAGGGGGAACATCCTGGTTTGCACGCACCACCCCTGCAGCTAGGGTGCAGACGAGCATCCGCGCCAGCACGGGCACCGACGAGACACGCTTTCTGCGAGGCGCGGCATCCACCCTGGCACTGGGCAAGGGGATAGAGTTGACCGCCTTTGCCTCGGCACGCCAACTGGATGCCACCCTGCAGGCTGACGGCTCTGTGCGCACCCTGCTTACCACTGGCCTGCACCGCACAGACAGTGAGCGCAGGCGCAAGAATGACGTAAACACCTACCTGTACGGCGGTGACCTCACCTGGACACACAAGGGATGGCACTTGGGGATGACAGGCTACTGCCAGCAGTTTGACCGCTGGCTCAACCCTGGTAGCCAGCCTTATCGAAAGTATTACCCACGCGGACGGCGTTTTGCCAGCGCAGGCATCCACTATGGCAAGACCATCTACCGCCTGGCTGTGGCTGGCGAGACGGCCTTCAGCACCGAGCAGGGACTGCCCACCGAGGTGGCAGGCGAAGGGCGACGGGGTGGCTCCAGCGGGCTGGGAACATTGCACCGCCTCACCTGGCGACCCACCGCACGCTACACGCTGAGTGCCGTGCAACGCTACTATGCCCCATCGTTCCACTCCCTCCAGTCAGCAGCACTGGCACGCAGCAGCCGTGTGCAGAATGAGAACGGACTGCTCCTACACCTCCGCGCAGAGCCATGGGACTCCTGGCAGGTGCTCACCTATGCCGACTTCTTCCACCATCCCTGGCCTCCCTATGGCTGCCGCACGAGCCGCACAGGCCAGGAGGTGCAGTTGCAGTTGGTGCATCCCATCAGCGAGGGTACCACGCTGTCAGGCCGCTACATCATGCGCCACACGGCCGATGACACCCGCAGCACCCGCCACCGCATCCGCCTCCAGTTCACCACCCAGCCCTCCTCGCACTGGCGGCTGCAGAGCACAGCCAGCCTGCTGCATACGTCCAGTGGCACAGGATTCTCCCTGCTCCAGGGCCTGCGCTACACACTCCCCTCCCCCTCGCTGGCACTCTCTGGCGTGGTGGGCTATGCCCGTCCTGGCCGCAGCAAGAGTGGCATGAGCGAGTATTTGCCCACACTCACCGGGGCCATGGGGCAGACTTTCCTTTATGGCGAGACACTCCACGGCACACTCCTGTGCCGCTGGCAGAGCCGTGGGGAACACTGGCGCATTGAGGCACGCTACAGCGTGCGCTGCCGGCTGGATGCAGACACCCAGGCCTCTGGACTGCAGACCATCTACAGCCCCTGGCGCAATGACCTGGCCTTCCAGGTGCGTGTGAGAATATAGGTAAATATACAAAAGCCCTCAAAAATTTGGCCATTGCAAGCCTTATATCTATATTTGCAGCATAATCAAGTAACATTTACCCTACATGCCAGAGATACTACGAATATTTGGATTGAGGTTCTATTTCTACTCACGAGAACACGAACCGATACATGTACACGTAAAAAGTGCTGATGGCAAGGCCAAGTTTGACATCCTTCCAGAAGGTATCATGCTTGTGTACAACAAGGACATGAAGCCCAAGGACATTAAATGCGCAGAAATGGTATTGGAGGAGAACAAGGAACTGGCCATATCAAAATGGAAGGAGTATTTCGGTAGCCTGACAACAGAAGAGGAGGAATAACATGACACTGACAAAGTTCTGGTTCAAGGACGGACGCATCTATGGGTTGACCGATGACGGCAGGACGGTGTGGCAATCGCTCTTGTGGTACAAGCGTCTGAACGCAGCCACCGATGAGCAGCGCAATGAGTACGAGATGGATGACGAGGGAATCCACTGGCCAAGTATAGATGAGGATATATCGTTTGAGAGTTTTGGGTATGACAATCCCGAGCCCCAGGGCATCTCTCGGGTATTTCTCACCCATCCAGAACTTGATGCCTCTGCCGTCGCACGCCGTTTGGGTATCAGCCAAGGCTTGATGACCCAGTATGTCAATGGCATGCGAAAACCTTCCAAAGAGCGCGAGCAGAGAATCCTCGAAGAGATTAAGACCATAGGCAAAGAACTCACAGCAGTGTGACCTGTATGTTTGCATTCATGCCATGACCTTACCGATTTATTAGGAAGAATGCCCCGGACTACGGATTTCGCCGCTCCTGAGCTATAGAAACGCCACACAATCCATTGCAATCTAATCAGAAACGATTATTTTTGCAATGGATTTTCTTTGTTTATGCTATGTGCTGTCATCACAAACAGTGAGTGGCATGACGGGGAGGACACCTTACAACAACACTTATTTACCCTTATTCACTATGTTGCGCAAAATTCGTACAACGCTTGCCGCAGTGTTCTGGCTGCTCATCACCTGGCTGCTGGTGGACTTCACCGGAGTGGCCCAGGCCTACCTGGGCTGGATGGCACGTGTGCAGTTCCTGCCCGCAGTACTGGCCCTCAATGTGGGCGCACTGCTCTTCACCATCGCCCTCACCCTGCTGCTGGGGCGCATCTACTGTTCCGTCATCTGTCCGCTGGGAGTCATGCAGGATGCCATCGCCAGGCTCCGCAGGAAGAGGAACAAGTATCACTACAGCCACGCCCGCAACACCCTGCGGCTCACCTTCCTGGTGGTGTCGGCCGCTTTCCTGGCCCTGGGCATGGGGTGGGTGGCCGGCCTCGTGATGCCCTACAGCACCTATGGCAGGATAGTGGGCACCATCGTGGCACCCCTCTATAAGTTGGCCAACAACGGACTGGCCGCCCTGGCCGAGCACTATGGCAGCTATGCCTTCTACAGCGTGGACGTGTGGCTCAAGAGCCTGCCCGCACTGCTGATAGCCCTTGTGGCCCTGCTGGTCATCAGCGTGATGGCATGGCGGGGCGGGCGCACCTGGTGCAACACGGTGTGCCCCGTGGGCACGCTCCTGGGCCTCATCTCGCGCCACTCGCTGCATGGCCCGGTGATAGACACCACCCGCTGCAACGGCTGCGGCCTGTGCGCCCGCAACTGCAAGAGCGCGTGCATCGACAGCAAGAGCCACACCGTGGATATGAGCCGCTGCGTGATGTGCGGCGACTGCATGGATGCCTGCCGCCGCGATGCCATCCACCTGGGACACCTCAGGGGGATCTCCTGTGTGGCCAAGACAGGGGACGCGCCTGCTGAAGAGGCTCAGAAAGCCAGTGCAAGAACCCAGGAAGGCATCGACCAGGGACGCAGGGCCGTGCTGGCATCCACGGCCGTACTGGCATCCACGGCACTCCTGCACGCCGAGGAGAAGACCACCGACGGCGGACTGGCCGTGATAGAGAAGAAGCAGAAGCCGCACCGCGACAGGCTCATAACGCCCCCAGGCTCACTCTCCATACGCAACCTGCGCACCCACTGCACCGCCTGCCAGCTGTGCATCGACAGTTGCCCCAATGACGTGCTGCGCCCCAGCAGCAGCCTTGACCGCCTGATGCAGCCCGAGGTGAGCTACGAGCGTGGCTACTGCCGCCCCGAGTGCAACCGCTGCAGCCAGGTGTGCCCCACCAGTGCCATACAGCCCATCACCATCGAGGAACGCACGGCCATACAGGTGGGACATGCCGTGTGGACCCACGACCTGTGCATACCGGTGCGTGACGGCAAGACCTGCGGGCTGTGCGCACGCAAGTGCCCTGCCCAGGCCATACAGATGGTGCCCCTGCAGCAGGGGCTGCACTGGGAGGGCGGACGCTGGCTGGATGCCGACAACCAGGAGGTGCCCCGCGAGCAGGCATTGCTCATCCCCGTGGTCAACGAGGAGAAGTGCATCGGCTGCGGAGCCTGCGAGAACCTCTGCCCGAGCCGTCCGCTCAGTGCCATCCATGTGGAGGGGCATGAGGTGCACCGCGAAATCTGACACATCATTCACGCTTAGAAGATACTGACATGAGCAACAAGATAGACAGAAGAGAGTTTCTCAAGGCCTCGGGCACAGCAGCCGCCACCAGCCTGCTGGCAGGCTGTGGCATGAAGGCTGGCAGCGGGAGCGACGAACTGGACACGGCAGGACACCACACGGGCCCCGTCCCTACCGACAAGATGACCTACCGCACCAATCCCAAGACGGGTGACCGGGTGAGCATCCTGGGCTATGGATGGATGCGCCTGCCCACCATCAAGGGCGGGAGCGGACGCACGCAGGAGAACGTGAACGAGGACAAGCTGGACCAGGAGGAGATAAACCGCCTCACGCGCTATGCGCTGGACCACGGGGTGAACTATTATGACACGTCGCCAGCATACTGCCGGGGGCGCAGCGAGGAGTCGCTGGGCATCGCCCTGAAGGCCAGCGGCTACCCCCGCAACAAGTACTTCATAGCCACTAAACTGAGCAACTTCAGCCCACAGCAGTATCCCCTGGAGGAGGGGCAGAAGATGTTTGAGAACAGCCTCCATTACCTGCAGACCGACTATGTCGATTACCTGCTGCTGCACGCCGTGGGCGGTGGCGGCATGAAGACGCTGCATGACCGATACCTGGACAACGGGCTGCTTGACTGGCTCATGCAGCAGCGCGAGGCCGGACGCATCCGCAACCTGGGCTTCTCGTTCCATGGTGACGTGGCCGTCTTTGACTGGCTGCTGGCCCACCACGACCAGTATCACTGGGACTTCGTGCAGATACAGGCCAACTACTGTGACTGGCACAACGACGAGGACAAGGGACGCAGCGGCGAGTACCTGTACGGTGAACTGGCCAAGCGGCACATCCCCGTGGTCATCATGGAGCCGCTCCTGGGAGGTCGCCTGAGCAAGGTGCCCGACCATGTCGTGGCACACCTCAAGCAGCGCAAGCCCGAGAACAGCGTGGCCAGCTGGGCCTTCCGCTACATCGCCTCAAAGCCCGATGTGCTCACCGTGCTCAGCGGCATGACCTACATGGAGCACCTGGAGGACAACATACGCTCCTATGCGCCCCTGGAGCCGCTCACCCAGGAGGAGCAGGAATGGCTGGAGGGCGAGACGGCCAACCTCATCAAGGGCTACCCCACCATCGACTGCAACGACTGCAAGTACTGCATGCCCTGCCCCTACGGACTGGACATCCCGGCCATCTTCACGCACTACAACAAGTGTGTCAACCGCGGACAGGTGCCCGAGAGCCAGCAGGCCCGCAACTACCAGGAGGCGCGCCGGGCCTTCCTGGTGGGCTATGACCGCAGTGTCCCACGCCTGCGCCAGGCCAACCACTGCATCCAGTGCCGTGCCTGTGTGCCGCACTGCCCGCAGCAGATTGACATCCCGGCGCAGTTGCAGCGCATCGATGAGTTTGTGGAGAAACTCAAGCAGAACACGCTCTGAGCATGCCTGGAATGTGCTGAAGAAAACAGCAAAAACCCCTGGGCACGCCTTCGAAGCCTTTCTGCTTGTGGGCGAGGGAGCAACTGTCCATGCGAGAGCAAGCTCTCTCCTGGCCAGTTCCTCCCTCATCCACATGTGGCACTCATGCCACATCGAAGGCCTGCCCAGGCAATAAACCGACACTTACCAACAGTCCCCATGACCTATTGCGTCAAGAATCTCAAGGAACACAATCCCCAGCTACAAGTACGGTTAAAGCAGTATTGCTATGCTCTGAACGGCCTATGTCAAATGGTACACCGGGAACTGGGACCATTCCTCAATGAGTACATGTACCAGGATGCGCTGGAGATTGTGCTCCAGGAAAACAGCGTCCCATACCGCCGCGAGTACTATTTCACCATGGATTTCCATGGCCAGCGGATAGCCCACAAGCACTATGTGGATTTCCTCGTCTATGACCAGATTCTGCTGGAATGCAAGGCTGTAAGTGCCCTGGGGCCCGAACAAAGGCAACAACTGTGGAACTATATGCGGCTCACCAAGGTGAGATTGGGCATCCTGTATAACTTCGCCCCCATACGCGACCAGTGCGAGCACTACTATCTGGACCCAGACACTGGCACCATGTATTGCTTCTGACCACTATCACGCCCCACCACCAAACAAGGCAATAGCGTAAAGTCATAAGGCCTGGAACACAGGGTATTGCACCCCCATGGCCTCATCCCCTCCCCTGCATAACAAGTTTTTTCCGGCCGAAGGCCGAGGTTTATGGCCCTCTGTGGCTCAGGGTGCGCAAGCAGCAGAATGCATGTCACGCGCCGTCCGTAGCAAGCATGCTTGCGTGAGGGCGGCGCGTGACATGCATTCGAGCCCCGCTGAAGGCGGGGGCTGGGCCTCAGAGGGCGTTTTCCTGGTTTTGGTCCAGGCCCGCAGCCCTGGCTGCGATACGACAAGCGGGGACATGCCCACAAGGACATGCCCCCGCTTGCTGTTTGTTCACGGAGCCGTGCTCAGCGTGCCCCGCCCATTCGGTTGCCACGGCGCAGGACACGTCCCTCGCTGCTGGCAGCACCGCCACAGGATGCCGTATCACTGCGGGTGAGGGTGTCAGCATCCACACGCTCGCCTTTCACATAATTATAGTGACCGCCATACCAGTCATTGCGCGGGTCATAATAGTAGTTCCCGCTAAAGTCATCCCAGTCATAGTAGTCGGCCACCTTACGCAGGTAGAACTTGGTGTTGCTCGTGCCAAAGTAGCCGTAGAAACTGCTGCTGTACATGTGATAGTCATGTATGACCGTATTCAGGTCGGGGTCGTATGGGTACTCCAGCACCAGGTCGCCCCGGTCCAGATACCAGTTGAAGTAGTAATACTGGTACACATAAGGACCCCGGTCATAGTAATCCACCTGCTTGCCATAGCCATGGGTGGCATAGTCATAGTCGGGATAGAAGACGATGCGCGTGTCATAGGAGTCAAAGCGATAGATGTCGCCATGATAGTCATACTCATAAAACATGCCGAAGTCGCCCCGCCACTCGCCCGAGAGGGTCATGGCACGTGACATGTCCTCGTCACAGGAGGAGAGTGCCGTGGCGGCCACCACAGCACAGAGGGCTATCCATAGGTTCCTTAACTTTCTCATAACACAGTTCCTTTCTTTTACTATGCCACAAAGTTATCCCTTTTCCGCGAAATAGTGTCCGGGAAATGCAGAAAGTGCATGCGGACTTTTCCTAAAACAGGCGGGAAAATGTCCGCTGGGACAAGGGTGAGAAAGCGCATGCCGCCGCGATGCTCATCGCATGCTGCTGCAACGGCCTGGACAGCCGCATGCAATGGCCAACGCAGCGGCATGCGCTGACCGTCCAGCCAGGGCTGGACGGTGAACGCAGCGTGCTGCCCCAAGACTCCCGCCCTGGCAACCCGCAGGAGACAGCGCGCCACGCAAAGATTACGGCCCGCCCACCCTCATACGGGTGAGCGGGCCGCAAGTCCTGGAGAATCCAGCCCCCAAACACGGCAGGCCGGGCCTGAGAAGTTCCCCCTCCCTCCTGGGGGAGGCTGGGAGGTGGTTCCTCCCCTTCACTCCTCCACCCTACTTCCTGTCGTAACTCTTGCGTGCAAGCCAGCGGATGGCGTTATACAGGAGGTAGTTCTGGGTGGGACTGGTGAAGATGCGATGCCCATGCCCCCAGTTGAGATAGACCATGTTGTAGCGCGTGTTGGTCCATGCCACAGGGG
>CAVKOT010000092.1:0-10825 GCA_963658045.1 Opitutia bacterium UBA4654 | reverse complement strand
CTATTAACGCCAGTGAAATAGACGTGAGATGTTACCAGGAAAAAACGTCATTGGCATGTAAGGTCCTTGATTTTCTATCAAAGGTAATGGAAAAGTTAGATTTGAAAGTGGAATGGATGAATATTATCGGTTTTAACACCCTTGAACGCATTCCCATCTGCATTTTGAAATATGCGGACGGAAATGCGTTCAGAATTATTAAAGTATAAAATTTACAAATTTGTTTAACAACTACAAGTATGAGAAAATGTTTTTTTTCTATTGACACTCATGTGCATTAGCATGCAAGTGTGCGCCCAAACAATCTCTTTGGAGGTAGATTGTCAAAACCCAGGTTGGTTGTCTAATAAGATTGCTTATTTGGATCAGAGGAGTGTGGAGAACTTGAAAGTCACGGGCTATGTTAATCAGAGTGATTTGGCTTTTATTGGAGAAATGATTCAGAAGCACTCCCTTAAAGGGAGAATCGATTTGTCGGATGTTGATGTTGTCGGTTCCGCAACAAGTGCGGACAGTACACTTGCTCAAAATGTGTTTGGCATTAGTACAGATGTGCATGTGTCGCATTTACTCTTGCCCAAATCGGTAAAGTGTCTTGACGAATGCCTAAGGTCATCGTTGTCAATGGACACCCTCACCTTTGGTGGAGAGAAAATGCCCACTATAAAAGGAGGCATGCTCTATGGTACAGTAACAGGGGTCGATGATGAATATGTTACATCACGGATTAAATGTTTGAATCTACGCGAGGGCATCAAGGAAATTGCAGATAAGGCATTTCGCGTTTACCACACTTTGAGTAACAAGGATGATTACAAACTAATGGTAGTGAATTTTCCTAGTAGCCTTATTCGCATAGGAAATTATGCGTTTGATGGGTGTAAAGCACTTGAGCAGGTTAACCTCGTGGATGGGCTAGAGTTTATAGGAGATTTCGCCTTTAGGGAGACTTCTTGCAGGTCAAAAAAGATAAAACTTCCCAAATGTTTGAAACACTATCATACTGGAGCTTTTCCTTATGCAAAGGAAATTTTTATGGGAGATGTCGTGGAAACAATAAATAACACCTATGATTCGTATAATAACTCAACGAACATTCATACCACTTGTGATGTTATATCTTCTTCTTCATCTGTTGATTTTCACATAGGAAACTCTGTGCCTCCCAAGTTTATTTATGGGTATAGTCAGTGCTTAAGGAAGTGCAATGTGTATGTCCCCCCAAAAAGTATTAGCACTTATAGTAAAGCTCCAGTTTGGCAGTATGCAAATATTATGAGCGAACCAAAACCAGCCCAGTCTGTTGTACTTGAGGAGCATTGTAAAGAACTAAAGAAAGGAACAGAAATACAACTCCTTGCGAAAGTTCTGCCTGATGATGCTGATGATGTTTCCCTGGTCTGGAGTTCTTCCGATGACAACATAGCAAAAGTTAATCGTGAGGGGTTCGTGACTTCTGTTAGTTCGGGAGAAGCCTATATATTTGCAAGTTTGTCAGCAAATAGAAGTACAAAAGATAGTTGTTTAGTGAAAGTTTACCAACCTGTTAGCCACATACAGTTAGAGTCAAACGTGAAGTCCATAAAGGTTGGCGATAGTACGATTTTGATTGCTTCGGTGTCGCCTTCAGATGCAGATAATAGAAAAGTCTCCTGGGTGTCAAAAAATCCACAAGTTGCATCTGTTGAAAACGGAAAGGTTATGGCTTTGAAAGCAGGCACGGCTGTTATAGTTGTCGTGTCGGAAGACAATGCGAGTGCTATGGACTCATGTGAGGTTCATGTTGTGCAACCCGTGACAGGTATAAGTCTTAATCGTGACACTTATACTTTAACAGGAATAGGAAGAACAATACAATTAGAGGCAAACGTTATTCCAGATGATGCTTCAAACAAAACTGTTATATGGAAAAGTTCCGATGAGCATGTGTGTGTTGTTTCAAATGGTAAGGTTGTGGCTGTCGGCTATGGAACATCTGTAGTTATGGCGATAACGGATGATGGAAATTTTATGGGTGTATGCACCATTATAGTGAATGATTCCACCGGAATATCTCCTGTGGAAAATGATTTGTCGGGTATCTATAAAGTGTATACAATAGATGGCCAAGAGTCATCATTAAAAACCACGGGGGTAAAGATTATAAAGTTCGGAAACGGAGGTACTGTTAAGGTTTTTGTGAGATAGCGTATTTGTTTTGCTTGCCGCTTCGGGCTTGCCTTTGAGCAAGCTCGGAGCACTGCAAACCGCATTTTTTTGCTTTTTTTGCTGCTGTCAGCTAAAACTCAGAAATAGTATAATTGTTCTGCCTGGTTTGTTGACGAACAGACATTTTAGATGATTTCCTCCCCCAAAACAAGCCCCCTCACTCAAACGATGATGGTGCATTTCCCTGTCTCTTTGACCATCCTGGCCTGATTCCTTTTCTGCCCTTTCTCTTTGGGTGTACCTACTTTGTTGCCCTTGCGAATGCAGTATGCGAGTGGGACTCCATCATAATTTAAGTGTAATTTGAGGATTATTGTGACCATCTTTGCAAAGTCTGCCTTGCTCATATTTCCCTTATAGTTTGCCTCGAAACGTCATGAAAAAACGACTAACGGCCGAGTTGGGGTTGATGCCATTCACGACACTTCATCGCCCAGCAGAAAGTCAAACACATTCATTATCACGATGCCCTGGTCATTCTGGTACCTCTTGATGCGGTCACCAGTAATGATGTATTTCTGAAAACTGTCGTCTATGCGAAGCAAGGAAGCGGCCTCCTGCCTCATTTTCTCATCGTCAGGCAGACTGAGGGCTGACTGTATGTAACACCTCTGACTACCCTTGTTGCACACAAAGTCCACCTCCAGCATGCGGCGCACCTTGGTGCCATCGACGTTTACACCATTTGTTTCCACATTACCCACATCTACGCTAAACCCTCTGTAGCGCAACTCGTTGTACAGGGCATTCTCCATCAAGTGAGTTCTCTCCTGCTGCCGGAAATCCAGTGTGGCATTACGAAGCCCAAGGTCGGTGAAGTAGTATTTCATCGGTGTACCTATATACTTGCGCCCCTTCACGTCATAGCGGTTTGACATCTCCACAAGGAAAGCGTCAGCAAGGCTATCTATATACCTCTTAATGGTTGCCTGCCCTATGCTCACACCACTTACTGACAGGAAAGTGTTTGCCAGGCGTTGCGGATTGGTCAGACTGCCCACATTCGAGGCAAGCGTCTTGAAGAGTTCGCTCAATTCTGCGTCGTTCTTTATCCGATTCCTCCCCACGACATCTATCAGGTAAGTCTCTTTGAGCAGACTGTTCAGCAATGCCACTTTGTCATCGTCGGTTTTCTGTAGCACGACAGGAGGCAGGCCACCGTATGTGAGATACTCATTCCACCCATCTTCCTTGTTCCCGTCAAAAGCCGTCATGTATTCTGAGAAGCTCAATGGGGACACATGTATTTGGTCGCCCCGGCCGCGAAACTCTGTGATGATGTCCTTGGAAAGGAATTTCGCGTTGCTGCCTGTCACATATACATCCACGTCAGGCAGATGAAGTAGGCCATTCAGTACATCCTCGAATTTATCAAGTAACTGTACCTCGTCAAGCAGCACGTAATAAGTCCCAGGGGTGGTCATTTTGCTCTTGACATAGGAATAGAACTTTTCAGGATTGCGAAACTCCCTGAAAGCAAAGTCATCAAATGCCATCTCTATGATATGGCTGGGCTGCACCCCTTCCTCCTCCAGGAAATGGCGGAACAGCCGAAACAGCAGAAACGACTTGCCACAACGCCTCATTCCCGTTATCACTTTCACCAGTCCATTGACACGATGACGGATCAACTGCTGAAGATATTTGTTTCTTTCTATTATCACACACAGAAGATTTTTGCGGATTTCCGCACTTTTCTAACGCAAAGTTAGCAAAAAAACATCTTTCCATGAAAGATTTTTGCGGATTTCCGCACTTTTCTAACATAGGAGGGCCGATTGGGCGAGCCTTCACCTTGCATGGCGTGGGCCCAGACATGCGACATGGAGTCCATGACAAGCATGCTTCCCTGGCCCTGTCAGTGAAGTTGCCGGCCATCAGGAGGGCACTTCTCCACCGTCCAACCCAAGGCTGGACGGTGAAAGAAGTGAACTTACTTTGGCAATGCAGTATAACTTCGATGACCGTCCAGCCTTGGGCTGGACGGTAAGGGCAAGGGGTACCCCTGTCACAGAAAGCAAACCTCACCTCGCATGTATGTGCCTTTCTCGGTTATTCGATAAACCTATAGTCTTTGAAAAACCACTGCCCATTCTGCAAGCTTGCCTTTAGGAACACTGCAGGGAAACGGCCTCTGGCCGAGAAACACCTGGTGAAGATGCCCGCCGGCTGCTGGTCTATGAGATTAGCCAGCATGGCAAGCAAGATGCGGTCAGCATCAGTCAGTTCACGCGGAAGCAAAGGATGCAGATGTGCCTTGTCATACTCATCCAGATACAGCATCACGGCAAACTCTCTTTGCATTCCTGTGGGCAGGAAGCGGCTTCCGGCATTTCGGCTGACATTCCGCCCGAGGAGTGTCATCGCCTTATAGTTGTCCAGTTTCACTCTTTCCTTGTTGTATTTCTCATCTATCCGAATATTCACATAACCATCAGTCCGGGTCATCTCTATGGCACTCACATCACTGTTCAGTCCGTTCATGGTAAACTGGGAAGTGAACACATCCCGATTCTCACCCTGTACCAGTTCTCCCCTTTCCACATGCGCTCTGAACATATAGTTAGTCAGCATGGCATTCCCGTACAGGAATGGATTTGTATGAATTATAAGGTCGCCGCGGAACCAGCGGGCTGGTATGAGAATAGCGTCTCCACACCGCTTGTGTCCGTACTTCTTGCAAAGTGTGGAGCGAAGCCTTTCATTTGCGGCATCTGTGCTGTCCCTCAATCCCATCCAGCATAAAGTGAACACGCTGGCGGAGTCCTTTCTTTCCTCCGCGCACACAAAAACAGAGGGAGGCAGACTGATGCCTTCTGCATGATGAAGGGCTGTCGCCTCATATAAGTATTTCTTGTCCCAGTCGGCCAGAAAGACACCTTTGTAGGAATTTCTCAGCACATCCATCCTGGCAAGTTCGAAATCCTCTGTCGTGCTCTTCTCCACATATTGGGCATAAAAACCCTGCGCGAGTTCGTCCACAGAGTATTCCTGCCCAAAGGACAACTGTGATGAGAGCATGATGGCGACAAGTGCGAAAGGAAGAAATGACAGTTTGTTGTTCATACTTTTTGGGTTTCTCTCGTGTCTAAAACTTTCTACTTTCTTGTCCGACGTGCGACAGATGCCCTCCTGGTCATATCCATAAGAATAGTTGCCCACGGCCAGGAGAGTCTCGCAACGATATGACAATTTTTCTTACACATACCACTCAGTCTATTCAATGAATCTATAGTCCTCGAAAGACCAAGCCGTGTTTGCGAACTTGGCTCTCAGGTAAATTGCCGGGAAAGGCCCCGAGGCGGATTGCAGTTTGGAGAATGTGCCCTCGGGCTGTTGCTCCACGGCATAATTGAGCATGGCAAGCAGAAGCCTGTCCTCCGAGGTGAGTTCACGAGGCAAAAGAGGGTAGAGGTGCGCCTTGTCCTTTTCGTCCAAATAAAGCATGATGGCATATTCCCTCTTCAAGTCTTTGGGCAGGAACCTCTTGTCCATGCAACGTCGCACGTCTCGCTCGAAGAGCTCGAGTTCCCTCACGCTTTCGAGTTCCGCGTCAGACCTTCCATCCACGACTATCTCCCTCATTCCCTTAGGCCTTACGGTCTCCACCCTCCACACATCATGTTTCAACTTGCTGCTGTCAAAGATTCTGGTTTCCGTGTCACCATGCTCATCTGCGATATATCCTCCATTCCTCACCTGGGCTTTTCTCATGAAACTGGTCACCATTACGCCACCATAAAGAAACGGATTGTGGAGAACGCTTATCTCTCCGCTGAACCATGTGGCAGGAATCAGAACCGTGTCCTTGGAGAGGCAGAGGCTTCCATATCTATGCTGAAGTGTGTGTTGCAAGTCTCCGCTCGCCGCATCACTTGTGCTGTCGCGCACAGTGAGCCAATAGAGCCGGGTGCCATGACTCCCTTTGTTTTCCATATATACGAATTTGGATGGCGGAAGGGAGAGACCCTCCGCAGAGTGAAGTCCGTCCGTTGGGTATAGCATTCGATTCTCTTTGCCTTTGTAAATCCAGTTGTCCCAGCCATACAATATGGTGTCCATCCTTGACAATTCACACTTTTCGCTTACGGCTCTATCAACATACTGGGTATAAAATCCCTGGGTAAGTTTCTCTATGGCATATTCTTGAGCATGTGCAGGCTGTGTTCGCAGAAATACAGCACAAATAACGAGGGAAACAATTCTCTTCATCTTAATAAATATTTAATGTTGCACAAGCCATGTCTGCGTGTTCCTAAAAGCCTTTTACCGTTCGACTTTCCGTAAGAACGAACCACAAGAATAGTTCCCAACGGACTGGGACTTCTCACAGCGATATCCATCATCAGACGCGCATCATGGAGCGCGTAATCATCATCTTTGCCGTAAAGGTAAGACAATTATGCCAAATGGAAGGATGCCATTTCCACTTTTTATGAGACCCCTGTCGTTTTCGCGCATACTGCCCACATGGATGGAACACATGCCAGCACTTGAATTTCAAAAACCATATATATATAATGTATGATAACAAAAAATGCACTACCTTTGCCGCCGCAAAACATCCGATACAAGGAGAAGAAGTACAACGATGAAGGAAAACCTGGTGATAGTGGAGAGCCCCGCAAAGGCGAAGACCATAGAAAAGTTTTTGGGAGACGACTACTGCGTGATGTCCAGTTACGGACACATACGCGACCTGAAGAAAAAGTCATTCAGCGTAGATGAGAAGACCTTTATGCCACAATATGAGATACCTGCCGACAAGGTGCGGGTGGTGGCACAGCTGCGCAAGCAGATGCAGGAGTCCAAGACTGTGTGGCTGGCATCCGATGAGGACCGCGAGGGAGAGGCCATCAGCTGGCACCTGAGCGAGGTGCTGGGGCTTGACCCCAAGCACACGCGGCGTATCGTGTTCCACGAGATTACCAAGCCCGCCATCCTGGAGGCCATCAAGACTCCGCGCGAGATAGACCTCAACCTGGTCAACGCACAGCAGGCACGCCGTGTGCTGGACCGCATCGTGGGCTTCAAGCTCAGCCCCGTGCTATGGCGCAAGGTGAAGCCCGCACTGAGCGCAGGACGTGTGCAGAGCGTGGCTGTAAGGCTGATAGTGGAAAGGGAAAGGGAGATACAAAACTTCAAAGGCGAGGACAACTTCCGTGTCACGGCTGTGCTGACCAATGCACAGGGCAACGAGGTGAAGGCCGAGCTGAACCACCGCTTCGCTACCGAGGCACAGGCCGAGGACTTCCTGAAGAAATGTGTGGGCGCAAGGTTCACCGTGCAGGACGTGAGCGTGAAGCCCCAAAAGCGTGTCCCTGCCCCTCCATTCACCACCAGCACCCTTCAGCAGGAGGCTGCCCACAAACTGGGCTTCACCGTGGCACAGACCATGATGGTGGCACAGCACCTGTATGAGAGCGGACGCATCACCTACATGCGTACTGACAGCGTGAACCTGAGCAACCTGTGCCTGGGTGCCTGCAAGACGATGATAACGGAGAACATGGGCGAGCGGTATGTCAAGACACGCCAGTACCACACCAGTTCCAAGGGGGCACAGGAGGCCCACGAGGCCATACGCCCCACCTATGTGGAGAACCAGCAGATAGAAGGCACGCAGCAGGAACGGCGCCTGTATGACCTGATATGGAAGCGTACGGTGGCAAGCCAGATGGCTGATGCCGAGGTGGAGAAAACCCAGGTGACCATCAGCGTGGATGGCATGGAGGAGTACTTTGTGGCCCAGGGAGAGGTCATCAAGTTTGACGGCTTCCTGCGCGTATATAAGGAGACCGACGGGGACAGCGACGGGGACAGCGACACGTCATCCACCCTGCCTGTGCTGACTGCCGGTGAGACCCTCAACAGGGAGACTCTGACTGCCACCCAGCGTTTTGCACAGCACCCTGTGAGATACAACGAGGCGAGCCTGGTGCGCAAACTGGAGGAACTGGGCATCGGACGCCCCAGCACCTATGCCGCCACCATCACCACCATACAGCAGCGTGAGTATGTGGCCAAGGGGGACAAGCCCGGTGAGGAGCGCACACAGAAGGTCATCACTCTGGAGGGAGATGAACTGAAGCATGCAGAGAACAAGACCACTGTGGGTGCCGAGCGGGGAAAACTGCTGCCCACAGACATTGGCATCGTGGTCAACGACTTCCTGCTGGAGAACTTCCCCACCATCATGGACTACAACTTCACAGCCGACATCGAGAAGGACTTCGACGAGATAGCCGAGGGCGAGAAGGAGTGGACGAGTGTCATCCGGCAGTTCTACAAGGACTTCGAGCCCCTGGTGGAGCAGTCTATCAATGCGCGTGGCGAGAAGCGCGTGGGCGAGCGCGAACTGGGCAATGACCCCAAGACGGGACTGCCCATATCGGTCAAGATAGGACGCTTCGGCCCCGTGGTGCAGATGGGCAAGACTGACGGAAATGTCAAGCCACGCTTCGCACAACTCAAGAAGGGGCAGACGATGGAGTCCATCACCCTGGAGGAGGCTCTCGAACTGCTGCAACTTCCCCACAAACTGGGTGAGTACCAGGGAAAGCCTGTGACCGTGGGAGCGGGCAAGTATGGCCCATACGTTGCACACAACGGTACCTATGTGTCCATCCCCAAGGAGATTGACCCGCTGAAGATAACCTTTGAGCAGGCTGTCATCATGGTGCACCGCAAGCAGATAGAGGAGGAGGAGAGGCATCTGAAACGCTTCGAGGAGGATGCCAACATGGAAATCCTGAACGGCCGCTATGGCCCCTACATCGTACTCGATGGAGTGAACTACCGCATCCCCAAGCCCCAGCAGGCCAAGGCCAAGGAACTGACCTATGAGGAGTGCAAGGCCATCATTGAGGCACAGGGCGAGAAGGCGCAGGCAGGCAAGGGCACACACCGCAGGTATGCGCGCAAGACACAGGCTTAACACAGGCACGAGAGATGAAGAGAATCATACTGGTGGGATACATGGGGTCGGGCAAGACCACCGTCGGGAGGCAGTTGGCACGTGCCCTGGGACTGGAGTTCTATGACCTGGACTGGTACATCGAGACCCGCTACCGATGCACCGTGGCACAAGTGTTTGCCGAGCGGGGAGAGAGTGGGTTCCGTGAAATGGAACGCAACATGCTGCACGAGGTGGCTGAGTTTGAGAACATCGTGCTCTCCTGCGGAGGTGGCACCCCCTGCTTCTATGACAACATGGACTACCTCAACGCCCAGGGGGAGACCGTCTATCTGAAAGCCACACCACAGGTGCTGGCCAAGCACCTGCGTATGGGACGGGTGGAGAGGCCGCTCATCAAGGGCAAGACCGACACAGAACTGCTCGAATATATACAGGCGTCGCTCAAGGCCAGGGAACCATTCTACAGCAAGGCCAAGCACATCGTGGATGTCAACCTGATGGATAACCACAGCAAGATACAGGAGAGCGTGCGGGTCCTGTGCGACTCCCTGGGCCTGCCCTATAACAGCACTACAGACAGTCAGAAAGAAAAGACCGGAAAATACCCAAACTGAGATAATGAAGAAATGGAGAATTGAGGACTCGGAGGAGTTATACAACATAAAGGGCTGGGGAGTAAACTACTTCGGCATCAACGACAAGGGACATGTGTATGTGTCGCCCAAGAAGACGGGCGTGCAGGTGGATCTCAAGGAGGTGGTGGACCAACTGGCAGCACGGCACGTGACAGCACCAATGCTGCTGCGCTTCCCCGACATACTGGACAACCGCATCGAGAAGACCGACGAGTGCTTCCGCAAGGCCGAGAAAGAATATGAATACAAGGGCGAGCACTTCATCATCTTCCCCATCAAGGTCAACCAGATGCGTCCTGTGGTGGAGGAAATCATCAGCCATGGCAAGCGATACAACCTGGGACTGGAGGCTGGATCGAAGCCTGAGCTGCACGCGGTGCTGGCCACCAACATGGACAGTGACAGCCTCATCATCTGCAACGGACACAAGGACCAGAACTACATCGAACTGGCCCTGCTGGCACAGAAGATGGGCAAGCGTGTGTTCCTGGTGGTGGAGAAGTTGCCCGAACTGACCATTATCGCCGAGACGGCAAGCCGCCTGGGTGTGAAGCCCAACCTGGGCATTCGCATCAAGTTGGCCAGCAACGGGTCTGGCAAGTGGAGCGAGAGTGGTGGTGACGCAAGCAAGTTCGGACTAAACTCCTCAGAGTTGCTCATGGCACTGGAGTTGCTTGACAAGATGGGGCTGCGTGAGTGTCTGAAACTGATACATTTCCACATCGGTTCGCAAATCAACAAGATACGCCGCATCAGCACCGCCCTGCGCGAGATAGCGCAGTATTATGTGCAGTTGCGCGCCATGGGCTTCAACATCGAGTTTGTCGATTGCGGAGGTGGACTGGGCGTTGACTACGATGGCACGAGGAGCAGCAACAGCGAGAGCAGCGTGAACTACAGCATACAGGAGTATGTCAACGACTGCGTATATACGCTGGCCGAGGCCTCGGACAAGAACAATATCCCCCACCCCAACATCATCACTGAGGGCGGACGCTCGCTCACCGCACATCACAGCGTGCTCATCATCGACGTGCTGGAGAGTGTGAGCGCACCGCAGATG
>CAVKOT010000091.1:0-11023 GCA_963658045.1 Opitutia bacterium UBA4654 | reverse complement strand
CGCAGAGGGTGGGTGATGCCCCTCTGACCAGTTATGTGGAGGGCAGCGTGCCTGGCAACCCTATGCATTACTTCACCATCAACTTCTATCTGGATGACCGTGTGGGCGTGTGGACGGACAAGGGGCCTGCCTCGCCTCGTGGCTTCCTTATCATTGGCGACCGTGATGCAGAGCGGTTCATCCCCCGTCAGGGCTACGTGTTCCGCCGGGTGGAGTTGCCCCCGCACCGCAGTTGTGACACGCATCAGACGGTGTGCCTCTACGAGTACGAGGCGGTGGAGTAAGCCCCCTGCCTGCCCCAATCCCAGCCTCCCCCGAGGGGTAGAGTAGCATCAGACCGCTTTGTGCACTCATGTGTTGGCATGCACAAAGCGGCCTGTCGTATCTGTCCAGGGGCTTTCTCCTAATCCCGCATCCTCAATTCTTAATTCACAGTTCCCAATTCGAGACTCCCCGCATCCCCAATTCTTAATTCATAATTCCTAATTCAAAATTCCCCATGGCCTCAATTCTTAATTCATAATTCCTAATTCGAGACTCCCCGCATCCTCAATTCTTAATTCATAATTCTTAATTCAAAATTTCCCTCACTCCTCTTCCCGCCCTACGGTGTCCATGATGAAGTAGCGCGGGCGTCGCTTCACCTCCTGATAGACCTTGCCTATGTACTCCCCCAGCACACAGATGGCCAGCAGCAGCAGTCCGCCCATGAGCCACACTGAGATGAGTAGCGAGGTCCAGCCCGTGATGGTGCGTCCGCTCTCGTGCTGTACCAGAGCCCATACGATGACCCCTATGGCCACCAGGATGGAGCACACTCCTGCCGCCCCTATCCAGCGCAGCGGCTTCACGCTCAGGCTGGTGATGCCGTCCATGGCCAGGGCTATCATGCGTGACAAGGGGTACTTGCTCACCCCGGCCTGTCGCTCAAGGCGGTCATAGTACTCCGTCTGCTCGTTGAAGCCAAGCATGGGCACCATGCCGCGCAGGAAGAGGTTGCGCTCGGGGTAGGACAGCAGGGCCAGCAGCGCACGGCGGCTCAGCAGGCGGAAGTCGGCGTGGTTATAGACGATGTGGCTACCCAGGGCCTCCATGAGACGGTAGAAGGCCAGGGCCGTCACGCGCTTGAAGGCCGAGTCGGTGGCGCGCTCCCTGCGCACCCCATACACGATGTCGGCCCCCTGGCGGTAGTCAGTCACCATGCGCGGGATGACCTGGATGTCATCCTGCAGGTCGGCGTCGATGCTGATGATGGCCTCCGCGCGGTCGGCCGCAGCCTCCATGCCGGCCCACAGCGCCTTCTGGTGCCCCTCGTTGTGGGCCAGCCGTATGCCCTCCACAAAGGGGTATCGGTCGTGCATCTTGCAGATGAGGGCCCAGGTGCTGTCGCGGCTCCCGTCGTCGGTATAGAGCACCCGCACCTCCTCGCCATGCATCGTGGCGATGAGCGCGGCCAGTTTCCCGGTGGTGTCCTCCAGCACCTCCTGCTCGTTGTAGCAGGGTATCACTATGTATATCATTGCTTTCTTACGGTTGTGCGGTTATGCGGTTTTACGGTTGTGCGGCCTTTCCTTTGGTCTTGTGGTTATGCGGTTTTATGGTTGCGCGGCCTTTCCTTTGGTCTTGCGGTTATGCGGTTTTATGGTTGTGCGGTTGTGTGTCAGTGCGCTTGAACACATACCTCACCAGCAGGAAGTTGATGGGGACGGCCACGCAATATACTGGCACGGGTGCCCAACGCTCGGGCACACCCAGCCGCAGCATGGCGGCCAGGAGCACGATGTGCACCATATAGTTGACGGCATGCGCTCCCGCCATGCCCCACAACCGTGTCCATGTGGGGCGGGAGTGGAATGTGATGTAACTGGTGGCGAGGAAGTTGAAGAGGAAACTCAGCAAATAGGCCACCGTGTAGGCCGCATACACATAGCATTCCTCGGCCTGCTCCGCCCCCGTGTGCAGCATCGCCCGTAGGCAGCGGCAGGCCGCATCGTGCCCGATGCCCAGCAGGCCCAGATAGACGAGCCAGTGGAGCACGGTGGCCAGTCCGCCCACGAGGGCGAAGCGGGCCAGTTCGCCCAACGTCTCCTTTCTCCTGGCAGTCCTCTTACTCATGCTTTCTGATTTCCTCCTGGGCCGTCTGCAGGGTGCTGAAGAGTGTCCGCTTCATCCTCTGGAAAGTGCTGTCAGTCTGCTCCGAGGGCGTTGACGTGCCGTCGGCATCGGTGCGGTACCTCCACTCCGTGCCTGTGGCTGGCTCATAGATATAGAGGTGTCCGTCAGCGCGTGCCCCTATCACATTGTCGGCGGTGTAGAGTGCCATGGAGCGCGTACGCTGCAGGACATTCTGCCCGAAGTTCTCCTGCCGTGCCGTGATGCCCAGCAGGCTGAGCAGCGTGGGCTGCACGTCCATCTGCATGCACCACGACTGCACCTCCTCGGGAGCCATCCCCGGGGCGTGGATGATGAGGGGGATGTGGTTGAGGCACTGCGGCATCTCGTTCTCGGAATCGCCTGTCAGTTTGCCATGGTCGCCCAGGAGCACAAACACCGTGTGCCCATACCAGGGCTGTGTGGCGGCCTGGCTGAAGAAGATGCGCAGCGCGTCATCGGCATACTCCACTATCTGCTGCTCCTTCTCACCCGCATTGGGGTGGAACCACTCGGGGATGACGTAGGGCGGGTGGTTGCTTATGCTGAGCAGCGTGGCCATGAAGGGCTCCTGCTGCCTGCCCAACCGCTGGAGGGCGTAGCGGTACAGGAAGTGGTCGGGGACACCGAAACTGTTGACCACCTCGCGCCTGGGATAGTTCTCCTGGGAGTATATCTCGTCATAGCCATTGGTGCGCAGGAAGGCGTTCATGTTGTCATACTGCGACTCGTGGGTCATAAAGAAGAGGGTGCGGTAGCCGTTGTCACGCAGCACAGAGGGCAGTCCCCGGTAGCGCGGGATGTTGCTCCCCTTCATCAGGTTGCGGAACATCAGGGCAGGGAATGAGTACAGCGTGCTGAAGATGCCGTGGTTGGTGTGGTTGCCCGCCGAGTAGCACCGGGGGAAGAACAGGCTCCTGCGTGCCAGACTGTCGAGGAAGGGTGTGTGCCCATGCCCCATGAGGCTGGCGCTCATGCTCTCCATGAGGATGAGCACGACGTTTCGCCCCTTCAGTTTCGAGGCGTGCCTGCCGCCGGGCACCAGCGTGTAGGCCAGTGGCCGCCCCATCTCCCTGCGGCACTCGGCGCGTGCCTCGTCCACGGGCATGAGGTTGAGGCGGCGGTTCTCGGGGCGTCGGTCGTCGAGCGAACTGGTAAGGAGGTTGAAGGCGGGGTTGATGCCCAACTGGTTGAGAAAGGCATCGTGGCAGTAGTAGGCGGCACTCACCTTGATGGGATTGTAGCCCGTGCGCCCCCTGATGCCGAACAGGCACAGCCCGACGGCCGCACAGCCCACCATGAGCACCCCTGCCACACCGGTGACGCTCAGGGGTACGGCCTGTGCCCGACTGTCCCTGCCGCGCCTGCTCTCCTGTCTGGGGAAGAGCGCGCGGCGCACTCTGACGGTCAGCCAGATGAAGAGGATGGCGGCCAGCAGGAAGCCAGCCATGGGCGGGTAATAGGACTTCTCGCCCAGGAGCATGCCCAGGGTGGTGGCGCCATACTCTGTCCAGTTCCAGATGCTGGAGTTGATGTTCTTGAAGAAATACAGGAAGTAGGGGATGTTGGAGGCTGATACCGCTATGGCCACCAGCCACATGACGCGCATCCACAGGAGGCTGGGCGCGAGTGCCGCACGCCCCCTGCCCGCCAGGTGGCAGAGCACCGTGAGTGCCAGCGGAACGATGAGGATGTAGCAGCCGATGACATTGTCAAACCACACACCACGCACAAAGGCCTGTGCCTGGAGCAGCACCTCCCCTGCCGAGTCGGGTGCCAGGAAGTGGTGCCCGGCCACATACAGTGCCAGGCGCATGAGGCTGAGCATCAGCAGGCCTGCCGCGTGGATGCCCAGCAGACAGGCCAGGTGTCGCAGGAACAGTCGTGTCATCTGTGGTAGTGTCCTTTGTCCTTGACCAGGATGACCTTGAGGCGCGGGTCACGCATCATCACCTGCCCCAGGGGGTCAAGCAGCATGCCCATCTGCGTGCGGTGGTTCATCCAGGTCAGATAGTAGATGTCCTCGTCCAGGAACTGCCGCCGCAGCATGTTGTACCAGTAGGCCGGGAAGGAGAGGGCGCGCACGCAGCCGCTCCTGGCCACCGTGCCCAGGCGTGAGATGACGCTGTCGCGCTGCTCGGTCGTGAGGCGTGAGGGGCGCGGGGCGGTCACATAGCATGACGTGAAGTACTGGTCGCGTGTGAGGGGAAAGAGCAGTTGCCACTGCGGTGACTCGACCACCAGCTGGCTCTTGTCCACGCCATAGGCGGCGACCAGGCTGTCCAGCGCGTGCTTGAACTCGGCCTGGTTGTCCTGCGTGAGGTTCTTCACATCCATCCAGATGTGCCTCTCGGGATGCTCGGCCAGGTACTGCATATAGGGGGTGATGTCGAGGTGGAAGGTCGTGTCCTCGTCATGCGTCACGTCCATCACCCCGCCCGGGCGCAGGCAGATGTCCAGTTCGACATTGGGGTAGCGGTGCTCCTTCTCCCTCAGTTTCTCGATGGAGTTGCAGCGGTGGAGCCATATCTTCTGGGGATAGTCATCGACCTGCCCCCATACATATATTATATAGGCCAGGGCGACACAGGCCAGCGTGGCCATGAAAATCAGTATTCCTCTCTTCATCTGTCAGTGCGCCTGTCAGGTGCCAGGCTATCTGCAAAGATAGGACTTTTGCCTGACTTTGCTTGCCTCTGTGCGCTGGAATGTGTACTTTTGCACAAAATACGAACCAATGAAGCGGCTGCATATCATCACTCCAGTGAAGGACTCCATCGACTCCACGCTGAAGACCATCGACGCGGTGCTCGACTCGGAGCTCACCGTCCCCTACACTTACACCGTATATAACGACTTCAGCACGCCCGAGAACACGGCTCTGCTGGAGAACAAAGCCCAGAACCTGGGCTTCCAACTGGTCAACCTGAGCGACCTCACCACGCATCCCTCGCCCAACTATCTGCTTGTGCTCCAGCGTGAGAGGGAACTCTGCCTGGAGGATGATGCTGCCCTGCTCATCGTGGAGAGCGACGTGACCGTGCGGCACGACACGCTGCAGCGGCTGTGGGACGGCGCGCTGGGGCGCGAGGAGTGCGGCATGGCCGCCGCTGTGACCGTGGATGGCGAGGGGCGCATCAACTATCCCTACCTCTTCGCCCGCCGCCACCCAGGACGTGTGCTCGACACCCGCCGCCACTGCTCGTTCTGCTGCACGCTGCTCACCGACGAACTCCTGCGCAGGGTGGACTTCGGCCTGCTTGACATCACAAAGAACTGGTTTGATGTCACCATCTCACATCTCAGCCTGGAGTCGGGACTTCACAACTACCTCTTCACCACGCTGCCCGTGCTGCACCAGCCGCATGCCAGCCGCCCGTGGAAGCAGTTGAAATACACCAACCCGCTGAAGTACTACTGGCTGAAGATAACGAAAGGGCTCGACCGGATATGACTTCCCTGCTGCATCACCTGCTGTGTCCCACCACGCTGAGGCTCTATCCGGGCCATGAGGGACTGGCCTCGTTCATGCGCTCGCTTCCCGACGCCTTCGCGCGCGGGGAGGGGACACTCATCCATGATGGCCGCAACCAGTTGCGCATCCTGGCTTGTGAGGGGGTGGAGTATGTGGTGAAGTCCTACAAGGTGCCCATCCTGCTCAACCGCCTGGTGTATGGACTGCTGCGTCCGTCGAAGGCCGAGCGTGCCCTGCTCAACGCCCAGCGTCTCATGCGCATAGGCATAGGATTGCCCCAGCCGGTGGGCTATATCAACATCCGCCACGGGCTGCTCTTCACCCACAGCTATATGGTGACGGTGCGCTCGCGCTGCCCCTACCGCTATGACATGCTGCTCTCCCGCCAGTTTGACTGCCTGGAGCAGGTGTGCCGCGAGGTGGGGCGATGCACGGCACTGATGCACGAGCATGGGATGTACAACATGGACTACAGCCGTGGCAACATCCTCTTTGACCTCTCGCCACGTCCCACAGAGCAGGGGGGCAGGATGGTCAGTGACATGAGGGCTGGGGTCAGAGTGCACCTGGAGATGGTGGACCTCAACCGCATACGCTTTGGACGGGTGGACATGCGCAAGGGCTGCCGCAACTTCGACCGCCTGCCTGCCACTGCCGACATGCACCGCTGGATGGCCGAGGAGTATGCGCGGGTGAGGGGATTTGACCCCGAGGAGTGCTACAGGCTCATGCGTGAGTTGTGCAGCGGAGTGAGCGGTGAGGCCCCCTCCTGACCTCCCCCTGGGGGGAGGAACTTTTATCCCAGGGGGCAGGACTTCCTGTTGCGTGAAATCATACGGCCATTTCTCCATCTTGGGGAAATGGCCGTACTTGTTCCCGGTGATGGGATGGGGTGAAAAACGCACTACGCTGCGATGGCCATCGCATGCCGCTGCACCAAGTCACGCATGCCCCTGCGATGGGCCATGCAGGGGCATGCGTCAGAGGGGGCATGAAAGCAGATGGAGCACATGGGCACGCCTCGCCTGCTTGCGAGAGCGGCCCATGTGCTCCATCTGGCCAGATATCCTAATGTACGCCCAATCCCAGGGGCTCCTCCCCCATGGGGGAGGCTGGGAGGGGGCTTGCTGTCCCGCCTTATTCCCAGTCGGGCTCGCCGTCATACACGGGTGCTGGATTGAGCACGCCTGTGTATAGGCATCCGGCAGTGGTCTTCACGGTGATGTACATCGTGCCCTGCACCTCGCCCAGGTAGTAGGCAAACTGCTTCCATGTGCCAAACGGGCGCCAGGTGGCCAGGCGGCCGTCCTCGGTGCGTATGGTGAGCGAGGCCAGACCCTCGGACACGGGGAAGTCAATGTGGAGCCAGCCATCCTGCATGTAGTAGGTGACATCCTCATCAGTGCCGAAGATGTTGGAGTACAGTTTGGGACGATTGGATTTCATGGCCACAGGATTGCTTGTGTACCCATCGTAAGTGTCGATGTCCTGGGCCGACAATGTGCTTGTGTGCCCGCACAAGAGAGCGAGGCACATCAGTGAGGATAGAATGTTGTGCTTCATGTAAGTGTGATAAGTTTGTGTTTATGTCTGCAAAGTTAGCGAAAAAAACGCTGAAGTGCAAGATTGTGAACCAATTTGTATTCCTCACTGGATTGCGCAAGTCTCTGACTGGTATATACTTAATACGGCGGTGCGGGATAGTCTTTCCCACACCGCCGTAAGTGCTTCCGCCAAAAGGGTAGGCTACTCTTTTTCCTCCTCCGGTGTCTCGTCCTGGGGGATGGTATCCTTGTCGGAGTGCCGCCACAACTTACTGATGAAGAGTTCCTTATCCGATGCCGAGGACTTGTTGATGCGCTCCACCAGGCGCATGCGCTTGGTGTAGAAGTATTTCAACTTGATGTTGGTGCACAGGCACACGGCTCGCGGTGCCAGTCCCGCATAGACAAGGGTGGCAAAGAGCACGTCCTCCTGCTTCAGTTCGGGACACTGGGCACGCAGTTTGTCAACGATGCCGTTGAGCGACCCGTTGACCAGCCGCTCTATCTCCTCCATGTGCTTGCGACTGCAGATGCGCTCCATCTCCCTGTCCACCTTGTTTATGATGGTCGCCTTGAGCCGCTCGTTGTCCCCCTTCTCGAAGTACTCGTTGCAGAGCATGTTCACCGTCTCCCACCGGTCACGCATGCTCCGCTCGGCCAGCAGCTTGAGGTCCAGGTTCTCCTGGTCGTCTTTCTGCACCCGCTCCGAGAGCACGAGTATCTCGTTCATCTTGCTCTCGATGAGGTTGTCCTTGACATGCATGCGGAACCGGTGCACGCCGGCCACGGCCACGATGATGAGCAGGCACACGATGATGATGATGACCGCGAGTCGCTGCATGTGCGCCTTGGCCGTGCTCTCCTTCTTTGCCTGCGAGCTGTAATAGTCCCTCTGGGCCGACACCACCGTCTGCCGGAACGACTCCCTGGCAGCCTCGCCCTGGTAGATCAGCAGGCTGTCGGCATAGGGGATGGCCTTCTCGTAGTTGTGGTCTTCCTTGTACATGTTGTATATCGCATGGGTGATGTACATCTTGTCCATGGCGTCCCTCACCTCGGCCCATGCGCTGTCGAGGTGGCTCTTGCATCCTGCATTGTCGCCCTTGGCGTGCTTAATCTGGGCTATCCAGGTGTGCTCCACTGGCCCAGAGCGGTAGTTGTGCCTCAGTCGCATGAGCCGCCTCATGCATTCCTCGGCTTTCTTGAAGTTCTTCTTGTAGAGGTAGATGTACATCCTCTGTGACATGCAGTCCGAGAGCACGCCCGAGTCGTTGGCCACGCTCTCGATGCTGTCGAGCAGCATGGCGGCCTTGTCATAGTCGGACGAAGCGTTGTAGGCATCGGCGATGTCGGTCAGGCAGAACCAGTGATTGACCTCCCGTCCCGCCTTCTTGTAGTACTCGGCGGCGCGGCGGCTGTGCTTCAGGCAGTCGTCACTCTTCTGGGTGAGGCGGAAGATGCTGGTGAGCAGTTCCTCGCCCCGTGCCATGGCCATGTAGTTGCCTTCCTCGCTGGCCAGTGTGACGGACTCGGTGGCTGCCAGCACAGCCTTGCCAAACTCGCGGTCGTTGCGGTTGATGCACCCCTTGAGGTAGAGTGCCTGCCTGAGTGCCTGCTTGTCGGCTTGGTGGCGGTAGTAGTTGACAGCGATGTTGATGAGCGAGTCATCGGTGTCCTCATAGTCGTTCATGCGCCGTGCCTGTGTGGTAAGCAGGGCATGGCGTGCCTGCTCGTCGGGGGTGTAGAGGTCGTGACTGTCGATGCTGTCCAGCATGGCCATGGCCATGGCGGGGTCTTCATTCATTGTCTCCTCAGCGCGGTCCATCCGTTCCCGCAGGCCGGATGACTCCTCGCATGCGGCCAGCAGCAGGGTGCATGCGGCGAGCACAAGTCGTGCTATGGTGATGGTTGTCTTCATGTCATGTGCTTGATGGAATGGGTTGTGGGGTGCCAGGCTGGGCTGGCGGGGTGCCCTGCCCCCTGGAGGCAGGCGTGCCCGTGGCACAGTGCCAGGGCATGGCTCATGCTCACATGGTGACCTGGCGGCTGCCGTCGGGCAGGACGCTGATGGTCACCTTGACGGTCTCCTCGGGCAGGATGTCCTCAATCAGCTCGGGCCACTCGATGAAGCAGGGGTGCCCGCTGTAGAAATACTCGTCGCAGCCCATGTCGTAGGCCTCGGCCAGCCGCTTGATGCGGTAGAAGTCGAAGTGATAGACGGGCTCTCCCGCAGCGTCCTCATACTCGTTGACGATGGCGAAGGTGGGGGAGTTGACAGTGTCCTCGACGCCCAGTTCACGGCACACGGCCTTGATGAACGTGGTCTTGCCGGCACCCATCTTGCCATAGAAGGCGAAGACGGTGGCGGCTCCCATGGCCTGCACAAACTGTGCTGCTGCCTGCTGGATATCCTTTTCCTGGAATGTGATAGTCATGATGTGTGATGTTTTATGGACGCTTCTTCCTGTGCAGGGTGACCAGCGGGATGAGCATCTCCTCCATACTGATGCCCCCGTGCTGGAAGGTGTCCTTGTAATATTGAACGTAATAGTTATAGTTGTTGGGATAGGCGAAGAAGTCGTCGCCTGTGGCAAAGATGTAGGTCGTGCTGAGGTTGGGGCTGGGAAGGCCTGCCTTGCGCGGGTCGCGTATCTCGAACACCTCCTTGCGGTTATAGGTGAGGCTCTTGCCCAGCTTGTAGCGCAGGTTGGTGTTGGTATTCTTGTCCCCCACCACCTTGATGGGGTTGTAACAGCGTATGCTGCCATGGTCGGTGGTGAGCACGATGGTGTAGTCGGTGGCGGCCAGGGCCTTGAACAGGTCGGCCACTGCCGAATGGCGGAACCAGCTGAGCGTGATACTGCGGTAGGCAGCCTCGTTGCTGGCCAGTTCCCGCACCATGCGGCTCTCGGTGCGGGCGTGTGAGAGCATGTCGATGAAGTTGAGCACCACCACATTGAGGTCATACTTGCGCAGCGAGGGGAGTTGTTGCACCAGTTTCTCGGCGGCTGTGGAGTCGTTGACCTTGTGGTAGGTGAAGGTGTTGTGGCGGCGATAGCGGTCAAACTGGGTCTTGATGAGCGGTGCCTCATTGAGGTTCTTGCCCTCCTCGGAGTCCTCATCGACCCACAACTCGGGGAACATGCTCTCGATGATGTTGGGCATGAGTCCGCTGAAGATGGCGTTCCTGGCATACTGCGTGGCGGTGGGCAGGATGCTGCAGTAGAGGCTCTCGTCGCAGGTGAAGAGTTCCGAGAGTTCCGACTGCAGGATTTTCCACTGGTCATAGCGGAAGTTGTCTATCACGATGAGGAACACCTTCTCGCCCTGGTTGAGGGCAGGGAACACATTCCGCTTGAAGATGTCGGGGCTCATGATGGGGCGGTCCTCGGGACGCTCCATCCATTCCATGTAGTTGTGGCGCACAAACTTGGCAAACTCCCTGTTGGCCTCGCTGCGCTGCATGGCCAGCATCTCCTTCATGGCCGAGTCGGTCTCAGAGAGCTGCAGTTCCCAATAGGTGAGCCGCTTATAGACCTCCACCCACTCGTCGAGCGTCATTGAGTCGCTTATCTGCATGCCCAGTTTGCCGAAGTCCTGCTGGTAGGCCGTCTGTGTCTGCTCGGTGACAATCTCCCGCTGGTGTATGTTCTTCTTTAGCGTGGAGAGTATCTGTATGGGGTTGACGGGCTTGATGAGGTAGTCGGCTATCTTTGCCCCGATGGCCTGCTCCATGATGTTCTCCTCCTCGCTCTTGGTCACCATGACTACGGGAGTGGCGGGTGAGATTTCCTTGATGCGTGTGAGGGTCTCCAGTCCGCTCAGACCAGGCATGTTCTCATCCAGCAGGATG
>CAVKOT010000090.1:0-11090 GCA_963658045.1 Opitutia bacterium UBA4654 | reverse complement strand
GTATGGCACTGTCCAGAACCTCATCGTGAAGGGCAACATCACTACTGCCAGCAAGTATGCAGCCAGTGTGGCAGCGCATGCCTATAAGGACTCAAGGCTGGAGAAGGTGGTTTCCTCTGTCAACATTATCTCCTCTATTACTGGTGATGGCACCCATGGCGGTCTCATCGGCGTGGTGGAGAGTGGTGACATGTACATCAACAACTGTGTGTTCGACGGCACCATCACTGGTGATGCCACCAACAACTGCGGTGGCCTCGTGGGCTGGCTGAACAGCAAGGCCGTCATGACCAACAGCCTGCAGATAGGTGACATCCAGGTGGGCACAAGCGGTGGCAACACCTTCGCCCGCACCGGCACTGACTCTAACCGCAGCATCAGCAACTGCTACTACCTCAAGGCCTATGGCGATGTCGCAGGCACACTGACCACTGACGAGAAGAAGAAGAGCGGCGAGCTCTGCTTCAACCTCAACGGCAACCTGAGCGAGAACCCCTCATGGTTCCAGGCTCTGGGCACCGACACCGTGCCTCACGTGACCCCCGGTCCCACCGTGTATTATTATGGTGGGGAGTACATCAACGAGAAGCCCAACATCAACCTCAACTCTTACGCCTCACAGGTGAACATGAAGAGTGACGCTGACCAGGTGGTGGTTTCTTACCTGCTCAACGCTCCTGCCCAGGAGGGTGAGATACGCTTCTACAATGGCACCGAGGTGGCATACACCGAGACACTCTCGACCAGCGACCTCACCACCGGCCATCACGAGGTGACGGTGAGCAACAGCAACCTGCCCGCAGCAGGCACCGCCCTGACGTTTGACGTGAAGGTCAAGGGCTATGGCTCCAAGGATCCTGCCCGCGTGGGCGATACCCACAAGGTATTCTCTTCCTATGGCATGGCTGTGATGAACAATCCCGAGAGCCCGTCATTCGGCAACATCTATATGGTGGAGAGCAATGGCAACAGCACGAAGTATGGTGAGGGCACCGAGAAGACAGGATTCCTGTCTGACACGAAGCGCTCAGCCCTGTACATGCTTGATCCCCTCTTCCATGTGGTCAACGCTGCTGACGGCACACCCGGATGGAGAGGCGGTGTCGAGGATGGCACGCCCGTCTATGGCAGTAACAACTACAAGGACGAGGACTTCAAGAACGTGCGCATCTCCCAGGATGGCCGTCTCTTTGTGAGCCGATACAAGGGCATGAGCGACAGCCCCATCTATGAGGCTGATCCCGACAACCTGGAGACACCCTGGACACCCGTCTTCACGGGCACCATTGACAAGCAGACTGGTATCACCTATGTGGGTGAGGAGGAGCAGGCACGCATGAACGTCAGCTTCGACCTCGCAGGCAAGGGCGACCAGCTCCAGCTTGTGGCCCTGGGTATCGCACGCAGCGACGGTGGCTTCAACTACACTGACTACAGTGCCGACATCTATGCACTGGGCACAGCCAAGCAGTGGACAAAGGCTCCCACCGCCAACTTCGCACCCCTGACGGGCCAGTACACCATTGCCCCGATGCCTGTGAACGTGCTCTCTGACCAGCGCGGTGGCATCTGGTATGTGCAGCACCGCAGCAATCCCAGTGCCCAGCAGCCCGCCCTCAAGCACTACAATGCCAAGGGTGAGGAGGACTACTCTGACATCAGCACTGCCTTCAGCGACGGTGGCTGCGCCCTCTCCAAGGACGGCACCATGCTGGCCCTGGCCAATGGCGGACGCATCCGCGTCTATAGGACCAACTATGAGGTGATGCCCAATGGCCTGATCTTCCTGGAGCCCGTGGCCAACTTCCTGCATCTGGAGCAGAGCATCACAGCCATGGCGTTTGACTACGCCGGCAACCTGATGGTGTCAGGCCGCCTCAGCAACTCCGTTGCACGCTACGTGATTCCCAGCCAGACGGACAACATCACCGTCACTCCCGCTTCCTCTCGCTGCGCCTTCAAGGTGGGTGAGGTGAAGACCGGCATCGACCAGATAGCCAACGAGAGCGGTGACCAGAAGGTGTACAACCTCCAGGGCATCCGCCTGCAGAAGGCTGAGAAGGGCGTGAACATCATTAACGGCAAGAAGGTGATGGTCAAGTGAGAGAAGTAACGGGGAGAGCCTCCAGGCTCTCCTCCGGGACTCGAGATAACAATTGAGGAGGCCCCGTACGACACGATTCGTGCGGGGTCTCTTCGTTTCCCATGCCGAATGGAAGCGCGAGAGATTATTTCCTGTTTCTCGTTGCTCCATTGCGTAAAATAACGTAAATTTGTGAACTATACAGTTTGCGCCTGTGCATTCTTGTGGCTGCGGCAAGGCAGCTGTCAGGTCGCGGGAGCACCCCTGTGGAGTGAAAGCGAGAAGTTATTCATTATACATTATTAATCTAAAAGTATCATTTATGAGAAAGAGACTCCTTAGTCTGTGCCTGATGGCTGCCGTGGCAGTCGCGGGTATCTCTGTGTGGGCTCTTGAGAAGAACGCTGCCGGCGCATACCAGATAGGTAGCGCTGCCGACCTCAAGGCTTTTGCAGAACTCGTGAATGGTGGTGAGGTTCATGCCTGGGGTCAACTGGCCGCCGACATCGACTACGGCACCGAGCAGACGATGATTGGCTGTGAGGCCAACAACTATGCCGGCACCTTCGATGGGCAGGGACATACCATCAAGTATCAATTCTTTCCCGAAACAAAGGGATGCGCGCTCTTCCGTAATGTAGGAGCGACTGGTCTCATCCAGAACTTGCGTGTCGTGGGTAGCATCACTACCTCGCAGGCGCAGGCTGCTGGTCTGGCCGCCTACAGCCAGGGCGTTATCAGGAACTGCGTGGCCGACGTGACCATCACCTCGGGCGTGGCTGGTGACGCCACACATGGTGGTATCGTGGCCGTTTCCTACCAGGGAGCGTTCATTACAAACTGTCTGGCAAAGGTCACCATCAATGGCGAGAAGACCGAGAAGTGCGGTGGCATCGTGGGATATGCCGATGCCCGCACCACCATCCAGAACTGCCTTACGGTCAATGACGGTACGTTCAAGAAGAACAATAACAGTTCGGCCTTCGGACGCAATGCCTCCAAGCAGTTGATTACATTCAATGTGGGCAACTATGTGAAGTTCCGCTCGGGCGCCGACTCTGGGGCGCGCCAGAAGGGTGGCAACTACAACAACTTCGCCGCAAATGCGTGGGGAGACGACAATGTGGCCGATGGAACAGTCGTGGCTGACGGTGACCTCAAGGGCGGCAAGGTGTGCTACATGCTCAACACCGACCAGCACGACATCGTGTGGAGGCAGACCATCGGTGAGGACAACTATCCCCTGCCCGGACTCTTCGGTGAGGGACACGGACAGGTGTATGCCTCTGTGGCCACCAACTGCAAGGGACGCATGGAGGTCGAGGAAGGCCAGGAAGCACCCGAGGTGGCCTACAGCAACACCGATGCTGGAGTGGCAGCCCTGGAGCACACATGGGACAACGGTGTGTGCAGCACCTGCGGATTCTTCGACAACGATTATCTGGCCATCGACCCCGTGGATGGCTGCTATATGCTGAAGACGGCAGAGGACATCAACTGGTGCGAGATAAAGAACCAGGTGTCCAATGGTGGCTACTTCTCGATGAAGCAGATGGCCGACATCGAGGTGAAGGCTCCCGAGGGCTACACCATCTTCAATGCAAGCAACTGGTGTGGCTGTAACTACAATGGACAGGGGCGCAACCTCACCATCGACATCAGTTATACAGGTGACTGTGCTGCCCTCTTCCCCCTGGCCTGTGGCGTGATTGAGAACCTCAATCTGCATGGTACCATCAAGACAACAGCCAAGAAGGCTGGCTCTGTGGTGGGCGTGTCAAAGAATGTGAACATGCTCATCCGCAACGTGTATAGCGATGTCAATATACAGGCCACAAAGGCTGGTGACGCCACTGCCGGTGGCATCCTGGGATCTACGGATACGGACTGCCGCTTGGAGAATGTGATATACGCCGGAAAAATACAAGGCGCAGAAGGTACGACCGATGCGGCCGGCATCTGTGGCTATGCCGGCAAGCGCGTGCAGATGGACAACGTGGTGATGGCCGGAACCATTGAGAGCATGGGCGGCAGCACCTGTTCCTTCGCTCGCAATCCTTCGATGCTGATACTCAACAACTGCTGGTGCAGTCCCTCGACGGGTGCTCCTGTGCAGAATGAGGGAGTGTCCTATTTCAAGGATGGTGATGCGAAGAGCGGTGCGCTGGCCTTTGCCGTGAACGGCCATAAGCAGGGCGCTGACCTCTACTATCAGACTATCGGCACCGACAATGTTCCCTATCCCTATATGGCTGGCGGACATGAGAAGGTGTATGCCAAGCCCTCGGGCGGCTTCTCGTGCAACGGACTCCCCCTGGGCGACGTGACCTACCAGAACAGTGCCCCCGGGGATATGGGTACAGCTACGCATGACTACCACGATGGCTTCTGCAGCGTGTGCGGTGATGTGGACGAGCACTATCTCACTCCCACCGAGGATGGATGGTACGAAATAGGCACCCCCGGACAGATGCTGTGGTGGGCTCACTATGCAGCCAAGAAGAACCTGGGTGCCAAGGGCCGTCTCGTGGCCGACATCGACATGCAGGGCATCGACAACTATCCCCTCATCGGTGAGGAGAGAAAGCCGTTCTATGGATGCTTCGACGGACAGTTCCATGTGGTAAGCAACCTTATCATCAACTATCCCGAGAGCAATGGCGTAGGCTTTATCGGCTACATCAACAGTGTGCCTGCCGATTCAGAGCACAAGGAGGCCGACCGCGATGGCACCCCCGTCTATATCCAGAACCTCACCATCGATGAGAGTTGCAAGGTGACAGGACAGGCTTATGTGGGTGGCGTGCTGGGCGGAACATCGGCCTGGCCCGGACTCGTGCAGGTGAAGAACTGCGTGGTGCGCTGCGCAGTGACGGCACTCGACGGTGCCAACGCCGGTGGCATTATGGGCGTGTGCATGGGCAGCAATTACAGTGCTGTGCAGGTGGACAACTGTGGCGTGACCTCTACCATCAGGTGCAAGACGCAGGGTGGCGTGATATCAGGCTGGATGGGGTCCTATGGCACACTGACCAACTGCTGGGCTGTCTCCAATGTATATGAGGAAGGTGCGAAAGTCAATACCGATGCCGCACCTGATGAGGCAAAGCGCGTCAACAACTTCGTGCGTGCTGCCGACAGTAATAAGAGCTGCAAGAGCGAGAACAACTGGTGGCTCTATGACCAGGACAGCATCGTGACCAACAAGTTCAAGATGGACATCGTGCCCACTGGCGAACTGGCATGGAGATTGAACAAAAGCCAGTTCCGTGAGTCTGTGTGGTACCAGCGCATAGGCGATGACGAGGTGCCCTATCTCGACAAGAGTCGTGGCGTGGTGGCCAAACTCTATGACAAGTACTACAGCATCTATGATGCAGAGTCGCTTGGCGAGGCTGTCGATTTCCTGAGAACCAAGAATGACGAACTCGTTGGCTCGTTGGCCTACAAGGGCGTGCGTGACGAACTGGAGGAGAAGGTCGCAGTGCTCGATGCTTGCGAGGACTATCTCGCCCTTGCCGACGCAATGGACACTCTGAATGTGTATGCCGCCAAAGTGGCCGAGAGCCAGAAGGTGTACAAGACATACAACGACAAGTGCCAGGAGACTATCGCCTACCTGAAGGATAATGACGGCTTCGCAGGCAGCGTGCGCGATGCTCTTGAGGCTTACCTCACCGAGGACTTTGAGCCCAGCGGTGACAATACACTTGGCTCCTATCTGTATGTGGTGGACAACACCACTGCTCCCGACTCTCTCGTGAAAAAGGAGACGGAGCGTGTGGCCCTGTGGCTGCAGGAGGCCATCAACACTGGCTACATGGCCGGTGCAGATGTGACATGCCTGATTGCCAACCCCACGTTCAGCGATGGCTTTAATGGCTGGGAAGGACAGAAGGGCACAGGCACCACCACATTCACCACCGATGGCGACGGGTCCAAGACGCTTTCGGCAGGTGAGATGTACAACAGCACGCTCGACATGCACCAGACTATCAATGGCCTGAAGCCCGGTCTGTATCTGCTGCAAATGGTGGGCGCATATCGTCCTATCAGCAACAAGGCCGACCGCTACAGCGTCAACTATGGTGCTACATTCTATGCCAATGACAATGCCAACTATCTGATGAACGTCATCGAGGACCCCATCAGTGTGAACGATACCATTGACCAGGTCAACTGCAACCTGCACGGCTCGGTAGCCGACCTGCCCATCTATGAGGATGGACTGGCTATTTCGGGTGACGACATGTCGGGCTTTGTGCCCCAGGGCACCCGTGGCCTGGCCATCGCTGGCAATAATGGCCGATACATCAACTACATCGCTACCGAGGTGGGCGAGGATGGCGTGCTGAAGCTCGGTGTCAAGGACGGCACATTCAACTATGGCAGCGACTGGGTGGGATTTGCCGACCTGCGTCTCACTTACCTCGGCACAGCCGAGAGCGAGCAGGCCGCACAGATTGGTGAGGCTCTCAAGAGCCAGTTGGCACGTCTGAGCACCATCAACGACAAGTACGTTTTCGCCGATGGCACCACCGACGATATCCACACGGCTCCTGCTTATCCTGCCTCACTGCGGGAAGAACTGCAGGCCGCACAGGCTGAGGCTGAGGCCGCAGCCACTGTGGAGGATAAGATGGCAAGCATCGCCCGTCTCTCCAGCCTGTTCAAACGTCTCTACGAGGCCAAGATGGCTTACATCTCTTATTATGGCATTTCCACCAGCATCGAGAACCTCGCCGATGTGCTCCAGGGCAACATACCCGAGGAGGACTATACCACTCTGATGGGAACGGCAGAGGATATGCAGAACAACTATATTGACGGAACTGTGTCGGTAGAGGAGGCTCTCAGTCCATCATGCCTGCAGCAGGAGCCCCTGGCTACCATGATGCCCAAGGTGGACGAGAATGGCACATTCCGCATTGCCAACGCCTACCATCTGCTTGCCTTCTCGGCAACGGTGTCAGGTGGCAACGGTGCGCTCAATGCCGTGCTTGACAATGATGTGGATATGACAGGCTATCGCTACGTTCCTGCGGGAAGGCCTAACGAGAATGACGCGAATGTCGTTTCGTACACAGGCACATTCGACGGACAGCAGCATGCTATCACCAATCTCATCATCGGTTCAGAGGACAATCCCTACAAGGCTCAATATACGGGCCTCTTCAGTGAACTGAAGGGTGGCGTGGTGAAGAATGTGGCTCTGCAGGGAACTTACAACTTCTCCAAGAAGTTCACGGGTGCTATCGCTGGCCACAGCATTGGCGAGGCCAAGGTGCAGAACTGCTCTGTGAATGTCGTGATGAACGCTGTCGCCAGTGGTGACGTTACCAGTGGCGGCCTGGTGGGCGTGCATGACAACGGAGATGGTCTGGCCATCGAGGACTGCTACGTTCATGCTGTGATGAATGGCCTTACCACATGGTCGTGGGGCGGCGTGCTCGGATGGGCAGGCAGCAAGGCCGAGGTGAAGAATACCCTTGTAATCAACGATATCAGCATCAACACCAAGAGTTGCAACTCTATCAGCCGTAATGATAAGAACTGCGCTGTGGCCAACACCTACTTCACCACAGTGATGAACGGTGCGAATATCGGCACGCAGACCACATTCGACGCGCTGAAGAGTGGCGCAATCACCTGGGGGCTCAATGGTGCCCAGGCCGATGACGTACGGTGGTACCAGACTCTTGGCACCGACACCATTCCCCACCTCTTCTCTGGTGACAAAGTGTGGTATTCGGGTGGCGAGTATGTCAATGAGGAGCCCGCTCTCGAGCTCAACGCATTTGCCTATAACGTGAGTGCGCAGGTTGCTGAGGATGCCGTGACCGTCAACTACACGCTCAACGCTCCCGCAAGGGCCGTGGATGTGGTGTTCTACAATGGCGAGACACAGGTGGCCGCCATTGCTGCCGATGGTCTCGGCAAGGGTGAGCACAGCATTGAGGTTGCCAACGGCGACCTGGGCGAGAAGGGAACGGCTCTCCGCTATGAGGTGAAGGTGACTGGTGTCGGCAGCAAGGACATCCTCAAGATAGGTGAGAGTTACAAGGTGTGGAGCCCCTATGGCCTCGCATGTAACAACGCTCCCATGAGCGCGGGCTTTGGCCAGACTTACCTCATCGAGACTGATCCCGATGACAATGACGGCTATCTTGCTTACGGCACGCTCTACACAGGCTATATCTCCGACAAGAACCACTCGGCTCTCTATGCCTTTGACCAGGACTTCAACCAGATCCTGAATGCCGAGGGTACAGCAGGCTTCAAGGGTGGACTTGAGAGCAAGAAGGGTCTCTGTGCCGCACCTGGCAACGAGTATGACTTCAAGACGGTGCGTGTGAGCAAGGACGGACGTGTGTTCGTAGGTCGTGGCAATGGTCTGACCAACAGCCCCATCATGGAGGTGAACCCCGCCGACCTCAATGCCAGCTGGACTCCTGTCTTCACAGGCGGAGAACTGGATGCGGCTACGGGTGTCGTGTGGGCTGGCGGCCAGGAGCAGGCACGCATGGTGAGCAGCTTCGATGTGGAGGGCGAGGGAGAGAACCTCAAGCTCTGGGTGCTGGGCAATCAGTATTCCAATGGTGGCTACAACTGCGGTGACTATGCTTGTCACACTTACAACCTGGGCACGGCAAGTGCATGGACGGGCGCCGCAAGTTCGGTGTTCGCACCGCTCACGGGTGTCTATACCATTGCTCCCAAGGCTGTGAACGTGGTTTCTGACCAGAAGGGTGGACTTTGGTACATACAGCACCGTTCCGCGCCTACTGAGACGGTTCCCGCACTCAAGCATTACAATGCCGAGGGCGTGGAGGACTACAGCGACATCAGCACTCCATTTGCCCAGGGTGGCATGGCCATCAGTGCCGATGGTGAGACATTCGCTTTGCCCACAGCAAGCAACAAAATTACCATCTACACCACCGACTATGCTCCCAACCTGCTCGGCAAGATTTTCTTCAACCAGGTAGGCACCTTCACAGTAGAGGAGACCTCTGTGTCGGCCATGGCATTTGACTATGCGGGCAACCTCTATGTGGCTTCGGCTGGCACCGAGAGCGTGAGCCGCTACACGGTGCCCCGTGACAACAAGGTGGTTGTCACACCGGCCGCTCAGACTGTCGTGGTGGGCAATCCCACAGGCATCGACTCTGTGGATTCTGAGGGTGGCAATGGCAACGGCGCAATCTACAATGTGGCCGGCCAGCGTCTGCAGAAGGCTCACAGGGGTGTCAACATCATCGACGGCAAGAAGGTGATGGTCAAGTGAGTGGGTTGCCAGTGAGGGCCACCAGGCTCTCACTGGCATTCCCGTGCCAACCCGCCTTGGCCGACAGGCCAAGGTGATGGCCAGGTAAGGTAAATTGGTCCCGGTAGGGACATCTTCCAGGAGCCCCGTGCGACACAGTTCGCGCGGGGCTTCTTTCGTCGTCTCATGCACACATAATCCCGCTTCGCGATTGCGGGATGCGGAAAAACCTGTATATTTGAGGGCAAATAAGACATAAGGCTATGATACAACCAGAAGAGCGATACATCAGTCTGCTTACCGACTTTGGCTTCAAGCGCATATTCGGCACCGCGCCCAACAAGGACTTGCTTATCAATTTCCTCAACTCCATGTTTGATGGCGAGCAGGTCATCAGGGACGTGCGCTTCCTCAACAGCGAGCATGTGGGTGACGTGTATGCCGACCGCAAGGCCATCTTTGACGTCTATTGCGAGAACGAGCATGGCGAGAAGTTCATCGTCGAGATGCAGAACGCCTACCAGCAGTTCTTCAAGGACCGCTCCCTCTACTATTCCACCTTTCCCATACGCGAGCAGGCTCCCAAGGGCACCGACTGGGACTTCCGTCTCAGCCATGTCTATGTGGTGGCCCTGCTCAACTACGATATGCACGAGGAAGCCTTTGATTCCGCTGATATCAACCACGACATCGGACTGCTGGACAAGAAGACGTGCAGGGTGTTCAATGACAAACTGACCTTCAAGTATGTGGAGATAGCGAAGTTCAACAAGACAGCGGACGAACTGGTGACGCTTTATGACAAGTGGCTCTATGTGCTGAAGCACCTGGCCGGGCTGAACCACCGTCCCGAGTCACTTACCGAGAAGGTATTTGCCCGTCTGTTCTCTGAGGCGGAGTTCGCCCGCTTCACACCCCAGGAACTCCACGAGTATGAGGACAGCCTGAAGGCTTACCGCGACATCAAGAACTCCATTGACACTGCGCACAAGGAGGGAGTGGAGCAAGGAATAGAGATAGGCCGTGCCGAGGGTATCGAGCAGGGTCGTGCCGAGGGTATCGAGCAGGGCCGTGCCGAGGGTATCGAGCAGGGCCGTGCTGAGGGCATCGAGCAGGGTCGTGCCGAGGGTATCGAGCAGGGCCGTGCCGAAGGTATCGAGCAGGGTCGTGCCGAGGGTGTCTCGGCGGGTGTGGAGCAAAGCCGCCGACTTACAGTTCGCAATATGCTGGCTCTGGGACTGGATGCAGGTGTCATCTCGCAATCGGTGGGCATGACCGAGGAGGATGTGCTGAGGATGGCAGACGATGATAACGCATCATCCACTTTGCCGTGAGGGAATTATGCCGTAACTTTGCATTCGCAAGTGGGGTAGGCATGCCTTACCATTGCATCTCACTCTTAAATTACCTTACGATTATGGAGCAACCACTCATTATCTATAATACACTCACGAGGCAGAAGGAACTCTTCCGCCCCATCACCCCTGGTCATGTGGGCATGTATGTGTGCGGCCCCACCGTGTATGGCGATGCCCATCTGGGCCACGCACGCCCGGCCATCACCTTTGACCTCCTGTTCCGCTACCTCAAGCACATCGGTTACAAGGTGCGCTATGTGCGCAACATCACCGATGTGGGCCACCTGGAGCATGATGCCGACGAGGGTGAGGACAAGATAGCCAAGAAGGCGCGCCTGGAGCAGCTGGAGCCCATGGAGGTGGCACAGTACTACACCAACCG
>CAVKOT010000089.1:0-11137 GCA_963658045.1 Opitutia bacterium UBA4654 | reverse complement strand
GGTTCACACTGTAGTCATCGGCCAGGACGTGCACCGACTCGGTGGCCAGGGTGCCCGTTAGGATGGGGTTGGCGGCCCGCCCCTTGACATCCAGCACCCCCGACGTGGCCCCCTGCAGACGTATGGTGCCATCGGGCAGGAAGGCATTGGCCAGGCTGAGCGGCAGGCTCTCCAGGGTGGCCTCGGCATCTATCTGTCCCTCGCCTCCCTGTTGCCAGTAATTGCCCGCCAGCATGGCTATCTCGCGGTCATCCTGTGTGACCACCGCATCGACGCGGTGGCTGCCGTCGTGGTTGGGGAAGTAGATGGCATTCAGTCCCATGTCGCCCATGGGTGTGCCCTCGTAGGTCATCCGGCGTATGCCTATGTCAGCCGATATGGTCGTGGCACTGTCAGCCTGCATGTAGTGCACGTCGCCATGCAGCAGGCCACCCAGGTGCGGCGCATAGGGCATCACGCTGGTCAGTTCGGCCATGTTGATGTTGTTCATGCTGAGTGACAGGTCCTGTAGCGCGTCCTCATTCGGGGTCGAGTAGAGCTTGAGTCCCGTGCCGTCGTCGGCCAGTAAGTCCACCAGGGCCAGCACGCGGCCCTGCCTGGAGTACTCCACATAATTGTCCTCGTTGAGCGTGAAGTGGCGGTAGGCGATGACAGGATTGAGCGGTGTCATGTGCACCCTCACCCCCTCGGGTGTCACGTTGGCCTCCAGCCCCATATCAACTCCCTTCCTGCCCTTGGCGTCGATGAAGTCCAGGTGGACTGAGGTGCCGGTGGCCGTGAGGCGCGCCTGTAGGGTGGACTGAAAGGATACCACGCGGTTCTTCAGCCCGTTGCGGATGCGCGAGCGCAGGGCCACACCACTGGAATCCTGCGTGATGTCCCACTGGATGGTGTCCAGCAGGATGGCACCTGTGTTGAGGGTGTAGAGGTGCCCGCTGCCACTCAGCCCGTCCGTCGGACTGGAGTCCAGGTCAAGGTGCAGTTGGTCAAAGGAGTAGCCGGATGCACTTCGCAAGATGTTGTTGACGGGGTTGCGCGTGCCGCACAGCAGATGCACCTGCAGTGTGGGGAGCAGTGTGCGCAGCTTCTCCTGGTCGAGGTGCAGGCTGTCAGCCTCGGTGCGTATCTCCCTCAGGAGCCTCGTGGCATAGGTCTGGAGCGAGTCCAGTCCGTGGGATGAGCGCACGGTCATCTCCAGGTCGCCTGCCGAGGCCTCGGCCAGGATGCTGTCAGGTGCCATGTGCAGGTGCGCCCCCAGTTCCACGGGGTGGTATGTGGTGTCCTTCATGGCCAGCGTGATGTGGTCGGCATGTGCCCTCACGGTGTGGGTCTGCCGCAGGTCCGAACTGCCCTCGACGTGCATCTTCATGCTTGCCCTCATCGTGTCCTTGGCCAGGTGCAGCGCATGCAGGTCGATGCTGTTCAGGTCCATGGTGAAGGAGGAAGACTCCAGCCTGCGCCTGGCGAGGCGCACCTCGGCCTGTGCCAGCATGTCGAGCAACTGGTTGCCGCTGCTCACCTGTATCTGTCCATGCCCCTGGTGCAGCCTGGCATCCAGCCCCATACTGCCCAGGTTCCAGGTCTCATAACCTATGGAGTCAATGCAGACTTGCCCCTCCAGGCTGGTGCGCTCTGACAGGAAGTCCGTTCCCCGTCCCCTGGCCGACATCTGCGCTGTGAGGTGTCGCAGGCCGCTCTGTGGAAGCCAGTCCTCCAGCCTCCAGTCACGCACGGCCATCTTGCCCCTGTAGGCCATGCTGCGCGTGTCGGCCGTGACCATTATCCTGGCCCGTCCGTTGCGCTGTGCCGCCAGTGCGTCCACGCTGACCCTGCCTCCCTGCCTCATCTGGGTGGTGGCGTGCAGCGTGGTGGCAGGCAGGCGCACGTCCCTTAGCCCGAGCCAGCGACGCACGCAGGTGAGGTCCATGGTGCGCACGTCCCACTTTATTTGCCCCGCGAGGCTGTCGGTGGAGAGCAGGTGGGCGAGGTGTCCCTCCGCTCTCACATCCGCCACCGAGGGTACTGTCAGCACCAGAGTGTCGATGCGTGTCACATCCATGTTGCCGCTGGCGCGCACCTGGAAGTTCGCTCCCAGCGGGCTGAACGTGCGCTGGATGTCCCTGGGAAGTGCGCTTCCCAGGGCCGACGCAATGTCCTGCATGCCCAGTCGTCCTGTGCTGCGAAGCGAGAACTGCCCCCCGGCGTGTGGTGACAGGGCGGTATAGTCCATGTGCATGTTGCCCATCAGTTGGCTCTGCCGTGTGGCTATCTTCAGGCGGTTGAGTGCGATGTCCTTTCCTGTGCAGCGCACCAGGGCCTGCAGCGTGTCAAGCCGCAGGCCACACTGCTCCCGCATTGCTCCCTGCCGCAGGATGCCCTCCACCAGCAGGGGCTCCTGGATGAAGCGTATGCTGTCGGCCCGTAGGTCGATGCTGTCCAGGCTGATGTGTGAGGGGTCGATTCCGCCCGTGGTGGAACGGGCGGTGTGGGGCAGGTCATAGAGGAGCGAGTCAGCCGCCAGTGCGAGACTTGCTGCCCCATAGGTGCCACGGCTCAGGTCGATGTCACCCTGCCGCAGGAGTGCCTGGCCGATGCCGGCCTCTATCCTCATGCTGTCACCAGGCAGGTGCAGGAGCAGGTGGCTCTGGCTGACCTCGGCGCGCCGGATGGCGATGCGCCAGGGTGGGGTGGGCGAGGTGGTGGTGTCCTCCTCCTTGCCAGTCTCATGCAGCGTGACCTCGATATCGGAGTTCCGCAGCAGGGCCGACACGGCGGCCACCTCGTGCTCCCTCATGCTGATGGCATCGGCATCCAGGTGCAGCAGTCCCACCCTGCCATCTATGCTCACCGAGGAAATCCACTGCCTCGTGTGCACCAGTCCGTCACTGAGTTCCACCGCATCCACGCCCACGCGCAGACTCAGGAGGCGGCTCATGTCCAGGTCAACGAGTGCCTGCCTCACCGCGAGCAACGTGTCGCCATCCTGCACGGCACACACCTCTCCCAGGCTCAGGTCCAGCGGGAAGGCGAGCCGCACCCTGCCCACACTCACCTGCATGCCCGTATGCCGGGATATGTAATCCGCAGTCTGCCGCACCGCCCACCTCTGTATGGGAGGCAGGTAGAGCAGGATGCCCAGCAGGACAATCGCCACCAGTGGGGTGGCCAGGAGTGTCAGCAGGGCACGCAGTATCCTCTTGTGGGTTCTTTTCATGCGCTGGTTGCGTGCTTCTCTGTATAATGTGGGGACAAAATTAGCAAAAAGCGTCCATTGCCGCATTGCGTTGGACGCAAAAAAGCGTAAGTTTGCAGTGCATTAGCGAATATAGTATGAAGAAAAGTACATTTGGAATAGTCCTGGCACTTGCCGCGCTGCTCATGGCGGGGTGCACAGACAAGAAGCGTGATGCCATCGGGCACACCGAGGTGGTGATGGAGACAAGCATGGGCAAGATAACGCTGCGGCTGTATGATGACACGCCGCTGCACCGTGACAACTTCGTGCGTATGGCCCGTGCGGGAGCCTATGACGGCATCCTGTGGAACCGCATCGTGGAGCAATCGACCATACAGAGCGGTGACCCCACCTTGCGGGCCGACGGGGGAAAGCCTGCCGTTGACCCGGCCGTGGGAGAGAAGACCATCAAGGCCGAGATACGCTATCCAAGACATTTCCACAAGCCCGGCGCGCTGGCCATGGCCAGGCAGCCTGATGACATCAACCCCAACAGGGAGAGCAGCGCAACGCAGTTCTACATTGTCACGGGCAAGGTCTATACCACCGGAAAACTGGCCGAGCTGCACCAGTTCATGATGGATTCCGACACGTTGCACACCGTGCCTCCCATCCCCGCACCGCTGAAGGAGGTCTATACCACACGCGGCGGCGCGCCCCACCTGGACGGTGGCTATACCGTGTTTGGCGAGGTCGTGGATGGCATGAAGGTGGTGGAGGCCATCGGCAAGGCGCCTACCGATGAGCATGAGCGCCCGCTCAAGCCTGTGGTGCTCAAGCGTGTGACCGTCAAGGACTGACCCTCTCCAGTGCGGGCTGGAAACTCTGCCACAGGCGGTCAGCGGGCAGTGGAGCCTTGATGTCCAGCATCTGGTGGGTCACAGGGTGCTCCAGCCGCAGTTCGTAGGCATGCAGGCTGATGCTGCCGTCGGGGTTGCTGCGGGGTGCGCCATACTTCAGGTCGCCCTTGATGGGGCATCCCATGGCAGCCAGCTGGCACCTGATCTGGTGGTGGCGCCCGGTGTGCAGATGTACCTCGAGCAGAAAGTAGCGGTCAGAACTCCCTATCAGTCGATAGTCCAGGACGGCCTTCTTCGAGCCAGGCACCTCCCTGCTGTAGGCACGGGCCACGTTGGCCTTCTCGTTTCTCGTGAGCCAGTGGGTGAGTGTCCCTGCCTCTTGCTGGGGACGCGCGCACACAATGGCCAGGTAGGTCTTCTGCACCTGCTCGTGGGTGGAGAACATCTTGTTGAGCCTGGGTAGGGCCTTGCTGGTCCTGGCAAACAGCACGGCACCACTCACGGGGCGGTCCAGGCGGTGCACCACACCCAGATAGACATTGCCCGGCTTGGCATACTTCTCCTTCAGATACCGCTTGATGGTCTCGGAGAGAGGCTCGTCGCCTGTCTTGTCCCCCTGCACGATCTCGCCAGCCCTCTTGCTCACCACGATGATGTGGTTGTCTTCGTATAGAACTTCCATCCCTATTCTTGGAAAAATAAAAACGCCCGGCACGCAGGTAGGTGTGTGCCGGGCGAATGTTTGTTGTGCTTACATGTTCATTCCGCCATCTACCTGGATGACCTGTCCTGATACGTAGCTGCTCATGTCACTGGCGAGGAAGGTGGCCACGTTGGCAATGTCCTCGACCTGTCCGCCACGGCGCAGGGGTATCTTCTTCTTCCACTCCTCGCGTATCTCGTCGCTCAGGGCGGCTGTCATGGCAGTCTCGATGAAACCAGGGGCAATGGCGTTGGCGCGTATGCCCTTGGGTCCCATCTCCTGTGCGATGCTCTTGGCCAGGGCTATCAGTCCGGCCTTGCTGGCCGCATAGTTGGCCTGCCCCGCATTTCCATGCACGCCCACCACGCTGGCCATGTTGATGATGGAGCCGCTGCGCTGGCGCATCATGATGGGCACGCATGCGTGGATGAAGTTGAACGCGCTCTTGAGGTTGACGTTGATGACCGCATCCCACTGTGCCTCGGTCATGCGCAGCATCAGTCCGTCCTTGGTGATGCCAGCGTTGTTGACCAGTATGTCGATGCTTCCGAAATCCTCGCGTATCTGCTTCACCACCGTCTCAGTCTCGGCAAAGTCGGCGGCGTTGCCTGCGTATGCGCGGCATGTCACGCCCACTGCCTCTATCTCCTTGCGTGTGGCCTCCATCCCGGCGGCCATGTCATCGTTGAGCACCAGGTCGGTGAATGCGATGTTGGCGCCCTCAGAGGCGAACTTCAGCGCGATGGCCTTTCCGATTCCGCGTGCCGCGCCAGTTATCAGCGCGGTCTTTCCTGTGAGTAATCCCATGTTTGTATATTATATAATGTGTGTTTGTGAATGTGCCTTGGCCGGGTGCCGCCATGGGGGTGGCGATGCCAGCCATCATGCGTGGTGGCACCGCTTGTGCCGCACGCCCCGGGTCACAGGTAGTAGTTGATGTGCTGCCTGTCGGGCTTGCCCAGAGCCTTGTGGATGAGTTTCTGCACGATTCCGCGGCTCATCCCGCTGGGCAGTCCCTGCGCCAGCCGGCCATAGATGTAGGGTATCTCCAGTCCCTTGACGCTGAAGTGCAGGATGTTGACGCATAGTGGGATGCTGTCTATCTCGAACTTCCCGCTGCGCACTCCCTCGGTCATGATGGCGTTGAAGAGTTTCAGTTCGGTCTGGTCAAAGTTCTTCCTCACCTTCTCCACCATGATGATGTTGCGGAAGAACTCTGCCCTGAGGTTGCCATTACGCTGCACCGCCTCCTTGATCATGTTGAGGTGAGTATAGACGATCTCCACCAGTTTGTCCTCGGGTTCCATGTTCTGCTTGGCCACCTCGTTCATGCGTTCCGATAGCCGCTCCATTTCGCCTTCAATGACAGCCCAGTAGATTTCCTCCTTGTTCTTGAAGTAGGTGTACAGTGTGCGCCGTCCCTTGCCCGACGTCACTGCGATGTCGTTCATAGTGGTGTCCTCCAGTCCTTGTTTCGCGAAGAGCTGCCGTGCCACGTCCACCAATTTTTCCCTGGTCTTTGTTGCTGCCATCTGTTTCTGTTTGAATGGTTGCCTTTCTGATATTTGTCCGCTGGCATTGCCCCTGTGGCGTGACTGCCAGCCCATGACATCTATTTCACTTGCAAAGTTAGCACAAATTGCCATTATTGTGCAATAAAGTTTCGTTAAAAATGCACAGGGGTACCCTGTCTGTGCCGAAAATGAGAAAAAAGTGGTGCAAGGGCATAAAAAATTGTCGAAACACTTGTGCGGAATGCAGGAAAGCAGTACCTTTGCACTCGCAAACAGGAAATAACATCGCGGGGTGGAGCAGTTGGTAGCTCGCCAGGCTCATAACCTGGAGGTCGCCCGTTCGAGTCGGACCCCCGCAACACTGTGAAGAGATGGACAATGAAGTTCATCTCTTCTTCTTTTTCACCCGCCTTGTCCGTATGCCGCACCCTCTCTGGCTGGATTGTGTATCAGCCGCACCCCTGTGGCCTATGCTGTCTCTCAGGGTGGGCTGTCCCCCTTGGGCGCATGCCTGCCAGGTGTCCCTTGTGCCCGCCTCATGTTTCTCCCCTCGGTGGCACTTTATGATGCCTTCCCCCTTGCCATCGTGGTGCGGTTGAGAGTGCATGCCCCTGCACAGGTCTTCGCATGCCCCTGCATGCCCCTGCGCATGCCCCTGCGTTGGCAGGTGCAGCGGCATGGCTTTTCTGGCACGTCCTTCTGCCGTTTCCCGATGACTGGGGTGGCAGGCCATGAGTGGCCTGCAGCCTGGTCATGAGTGCGTGCATGTATAATATATGGAGAGGGGTGGTGGAACGGGATGGAGCGGAATGGCATGGGCAGAGGGTGCGTGTGGGGCATTTCCATAAAAAGCAATGAGGCCGCGTCTCACGACGTGACCTCACTAAATTGATACTAGTTTCTAAGGTAAAAAGATTGTTTGTCAGAATAACTGGTGCAAAATACGTTAATTCTCGTAACGTGGCAAAATATTCTGGCATGTTATATAACATATTTTAGCAAACACCCTTCTTTTTTGCCCATTTCGGGCTGAAATAAGCAATAAAGCACTAATTTTGTGACATATTTGTATCCCTAAACATGTATTCCATGGCAGAAGCATTGACAAAAGAGAAGGATGTGGAGAAGAAGAGTCTGAACTTCATCGAGCAGAGGGTGGAGAAGGACCTGGCAGAAGGCAAGAATGGCGGTCGCGTGCAGACACGCTTCCCGCCAGAGCCCAACGGCTATCTGCACATAGGCCACGCCAAGGCCATAGCCATCGATTTCGGCATCGCAGAGCGATATGGCGGCACGTGCAACCTGCGCTTTGACGACACAAACCCCGTGAAGGAGGACACCGAGTACATCGAGAGTATCGAGAATGACATACGCTGGCTGGGCTTCCAGTGGGACCATGTCTATTATGCCAGTGACTACTTCCAGGAACTGTGGGACTTTGCCGTGTGGCTCATACGCCAGGGACGTGCATATGTCGATGAGCAGAGTGCGGAGGTGATAGCCCAGCAGAAGGGCACCACCACCCAGCCGGGCACCAACAGCCCGTTCCGCGACCGCCCGGTGGAGGAGAACCTGCGCCTTTTTGAGTTTATGAACAGCGGCCAGGCCACGCCAGGCACGCTGGTGCTGCGTGCCAAGATAGACATGGCACATCCCAACATGCTCTTCCGCGACCCCCTGCTCTACCGCGTGATGAACATCCCCCACATACGCACGGGCAACAAGTGGAATGCCTATCCCATGTATGACTTCACGCACGGGCAGAGCGATTACCTCGAAGGGGTGACCCACAGCCTGTGTACCCTGGAGTTTGTTGAGCACAGGCCCCTCTATGACCTGTTCGTCACGTGGATGAAGGAATACAAGGGCGAGACGGACAACATCGAGGACAACCGCCCCAGGCAGACGGAGTTCAACAAACTCAATCTCTCCTACACCCTCATGAGCAAGCGCAACCTGCTGGCCCTGGTCAAGGAGGGAATGGTGCAGGGATGGGATGATCCGCGCATGCCCACCCTGTGCGGCTACCGGCGCAGGGGCTATAGCCCAGAGAGTATAGTGAAGTTCATCGACAAGATAGGCTACACGACTTATGACGCGCTCAACGAGGTGGCTCTCATGGAGAGTGCCGTGCGTGAGGACCTCAACAGCCGGGCCATTCGGGTGAGCGCGGTGCTTGACCCCGTGAAGGTGGTCATCACCAACTATCCCGAGGGGCAGACCGAGATGCTCACGGCCATCAACAACCCCGAGAACGAGGCCGACGGCACCCACGAGGTGGCCTTCAGCCGTGAGATATGGATAGAGCGGGACGACTTCATGGCCGTGCCCGAGAAGAAGTTCATGCGCATGGCTCCTGGCAAGGAGGTGCGCCTCAAGAACGCCTACATCGTGGAGTGCACGGGCTGCAAGCAGGATGAGGACGGGCGTGTGGTGGAGATATACTGCACCTATGACCCCGAGAGCCGCAGCGGCATGCCTGGCGCTGACCGCAAGATAAAGGGCAAGACGCTGCACTGGGTGAGTTGTGCCCATGCCCTGAAGGCAGAGGTGCGCCTCTATGAACGCCTGTGGAAGGTGGAGAACCCCCGCGACGAGATGGCCGCCATACGCGATGCGCAGGGCTGTGACGCGGTGACCGCCATGCGGCAGATCATCAACCCCGACAGCCTGCATGTGCTCAGCAACTGCTATGTGGAGGAGTTCGCCGGCACGATGAAGCCGCTGAGTTATCTGCAGTTCCAGCGTATCGGATACTTCAATGTGGATACCGACAGCACGCCTGGCCATCTTGTGTTCAACAAGACGGTGGGGCTGAGGGACACATACGCCAAGGCAAACAAGTAAGAGATGCCCATAGACGAAGAGGACGAGGAGTATTTCCGGCAGCCGGACTTCAAGCAGGCGCTGGCGCGCTATGAGAATGCGGTGCGCCAGGGGACACCTGTCTATATGGAGGCCGACGAACTGACCGACATCGCCGAGTACTATATGACCCGGGAGCGGGAGCAGGATGCCGACAGGGTCATCAACCTGGCCCTGGCCCTGCACCCTGGCAGCGTCGATCCCCAAGTGTTCCTCGCGCGCCGCCAACTCTTTGAGGGTAACGTGCGCGAGGCGTGGAGGATAAGCCGTGCCATCGTGGACCAGGAGGACAGGGAGGTGAAATTCCTGAATGCCGAGATACTCCTCAAGGAGGGGCGCAGCCGCGAGGCTGTGGCCTACCTGCTGCGTGTGTGGCGTGGCCTGGAGGATGACCGCGACCATTTCCTCTATGACTCGGCGGGCATCTTCATGGATTACAGCGAGTGGGAATATGCCTTGATGTGGGTACACAGGCTGGAGAGGCTCTTCCCGAAATACCCCAAGACACGGCGGATGAAGGCTGAGTTGCTCGTGTGTCTGGGCCGCTATGATGAGGCCATGCCGCTGCTCAACAGCATCCTCGATGATGACCCCTATCGCAAGGAGGTGTGGAACCTGCTGGCTGAGTCACAGGGGGCTACCGAGCAGTTTGCCGAGGCCATTGACTCGGCAGAGTATGTGCTGGCCATCGACAGGGATGACCGCCGCGCCATGGTCACTAAGGCCAACTGCCTCTTCCACATGAACCAGCCGCAGGAGGCTCACACTCTCTACCAGAAATACCTGGAGGGTGCCCCCCAGGACAGCCATGTCCTCTATCTGGACGCTGTCTGCCTGGCGGCTCTGGAGCGGTATGATGAGGCTTCGGAGATGATTGAGCGCACTCTCGCTGCCTGTCCTGCTGACTCACCGCAGTATGTGCACGTGCTGCTGGAAAAGGCTTATGTGGAGAGCAAACTGCATCATGCCGACAAGGCTTTGGAGGCGATAGCCTTTGCCGAGAACGCACGCACGGACAGCACAGACTTTGAGTACAGCCTGCTCAAGGGGCAGGTGCTGCTGGAGAATGGCTTTGAGGATGAGGCCGTAAGGAGTTTCGGCGAGGCCTTGAGAGCCAGCACAGCCAAGCGGAACACGCTGATGGTGATAGGTGTAGCCTATGGCGAGGCCGAGCATTATGACGAGGCCATCCAGGTGATGCTCACTGTGCTGCACACGTTTCCTGACTCCGAGGATGGCTCCTCGCCCATTCCCTACCTCGCCTATTATTATTATCGGACTGGCGAGTTCGCCACCAGCCTGAAGTACTTGAGGCAGGCTGCCGAGGTGGACAGGCAGGGCACCGAACAATTGTTCAGTTCTCTCTACCCGGGAATTACACCAGATGAGTATTACCTCTATGCCTACCGAAACCTGTATGGGCATTTCCCTGATGACAAAGAGTAAGCGCGAAGGCTGGTGAACCATAGTTCGGTCACCAGCCTTCGCGCCTTTCGTATGTCTCCTGCCGTGCTTCCCCAGGACTTCCACAGCCCTGTTGGATGCTCAGGAGCGGCTTGTCTGCAGCCCAAAGCGGCTTAGGGTCATTTCCACAAAGCGTGCCTTCTCATTGGGGCGGTGCTCCGTGAGGATTTTCTTGATGCGTGCGGCAGCCTCGGGATCCTTGGCCATCATGTACAGGTAGCCGCCTCCGCCTGCGCCTGGCAACTTGTAGCCGGTGCAGAGGTCATCGATGAGGCTGGTGATGGCACGCACCGCGTCGGGGTTGGTTCCGCTGTCGAGCAGCTGGTTCTGCTGCCATGTACGGCGCACCAGGTGGCCCACGCGCTCATAGTCACACCGCTGGAATGCCTCATACACGTCCATGGCATGCCCCTTCATCTCGGCCAGCAGTTCCATGTGGCGGGTCTCCATGAGGAACATCGAGCGCACAATCTCGGCCAGAATCTTCTTTGCGGTGCGTGTGATGCCTGTGTAGTAGAGCAGGTGGCACGCGCTGTACTGAGGGTCGGTGTAGAGC
>CAVKOT010000088.1:0-11154 GCA_963658045.1 Opitutia bacterium UBA4654 | reverse complement strand
AGCAGGATGCAGTCATACTCATAGAGGTCCACCTTGAGCATGGCGTCGGCATAGGAGAATGCCTGCTCGCACAGGTATTTCCCATCGCCCAGGTAGGAGGCGATGCTGTCAGAGAGCCCTCTCTCGTCCTCGATGATGAGCACCTTCATACCACGCTCACTTGACTATCATCACTATGCTGCCACAGGTGATGAGCAGCGCGCCCAGGAGCACTCGCGGGGTGACGGGCTCCCTGAGCAGCACGAAGGACAGGCAGATGGTGATGACCACGCTCAGTTTGTCGATAGGAGCCACGCGGCTCACGTCACCCAGCTGCAGGGCCTTGAAGTAGAACAGCCAGGAGAGCCCCGTGGCCATCCCCGAGAGGATGAGGAAGAGCCATGTGTGCCTCCCGATGCCGCGTATCTCGCCACCATGGCTGCCGGCCATGGCTATGCCCCAGGTGATGCACAGAATGACGGTGGTGCGGATGGCCGTGGCCAGGTCAGAGTTGATGTCTTTCACCCCTATCTTGGCGAAGATTGCTGTCAGGGCAGCAAAGAAGGCTGAGAGTAAAGCATAATACTTCCACATAGTCTGTTGTCTTTATCCCTTGATGTGAATATGTCTCCCTGGCAATCCGCTGCCTTGCAGTGGCAGATTACCGGGTGCAAAAGTAGTTAATTGCCGGCACATGTGTCCTCCCTGCGGTAGATAAATAGCATCATTGCGGGGAGCACGATGAGCAGCAGGGGCAGCCCAGCGGCAAATCCCCCTATCACGGCCACTGCCAGGGCCTGCTGCATCTGTGCGCCCATGCCTATGCCCAGGGCCAGTGGCATGAGGGCCAGCACGGCTCCGATGGCGGTCATCAGCTTGGGACGTATGCGCAGGGCTATCGCATAATCGACAGCCTCCCGCACCGAGCCCCCGTGCTGGCGGTTCATTCGGTACTGCCACACGGTGAATATCGCGTTCTCGGCGATGATGCCCACCACCATGATGATGCCCGTGTAACTGCTCACGTTCAGCGGTATGCCCGTTATCCACAGGGCCATCAGACAGCCCGATATGCCCATTACCGACACCGCCAGGATGGCCAGCGACACCAGCCACTGGCGCATCAGCATCATCAGCACGGCCAGCACGAGCAGCACGGCCAGCGAGAGGATCATGGCCAGTTCGCGGAACGACTGCTGCTGCTCGGCATAGGCTCCGCCATAGGCGATGCTGTAGCCTGAGGGCAGCGAGACGTGTGTGTCCAGGGCCTTTTGCAGGTCGGCTGTTGTGGAGCCCAGGTCTCTGTCCTCCAGCCGTGCGGTCAGGGTGATGTTGCTCTTGAGGTCCTCCCGTCGCTGCTCTATCTCGCCAGGTATCACCCTCCTCTGGCAGAACAGGGCCAGCGGGCGCGTGCTCCCGTCGGGCAGGAATATTGGCTGGCGTGCCATGCGCTCGGGCGAGTTGTCCTCGAAGTCGGTAAACCGCATCAGTATGCGCCTCATCTGCTCCCCCTCCTGCACCGAGCCTATCTGCAGTCCGCCAGTCATGGAGGCCTGTGCGGGGTTGGGCTCAATCACGCTTGACGGCTGGCACAGGGGGATGCCGCCGGTGTGGGTCGCCAGTTGCTCCTGGAAGTCGGTGAGTGAGATGCCGAAGCGCGACAGGCGTTCCTGGTCGGGGACATACACGATGGAGGCTCCTGCGGGCACCAGTCCGTTGTCGATGTCCTGCACGCCCGGCACGGTGCGCATCACCTGCTCGGCCAGTGCCGCGAGCCTTTGCAGGGTGGGGTAGTCGTCACCGAATATCTTTACCTCGATGGGCTTGGGCGTGCTCATCAGGTCGCCCAGCAGGTCCGAGATGCGCTGGCCGAAGTCTATGGTCATGAGGGGTACGGCCAGGGCCAGGCTGTGGCGCAGTTCGCTGATGACCTGCGGCGTGCTCTTCTGGCGGTCAGGCTTGAGTTGGATGAGATAGTCGCCGAAGTTGGTGGGGCGTGTCTTGAAGGACATGCCCAGTGCCGTCCTGCGTGAGTAGGTCTGCACGTCGGGGTGCGCCATGATGACCTTCTCCATCTGTCGGCACAGGCGGTCAGTCTCCTCGATGTCGGTGCCTGCCGGCGAGTGGTAGTCCAGCACGATGCTGCCCTCGTCCAGTTCGGGCAGGAACCCCGACTGCAGTCTGCCGCTTGCGTACCATCCTCCGCACAACAGCAGGACCATGAGCGCAGCCGGCACTGCCGGCTGGCGGTAGAGCCTGGTCAGAAGGCGCACCCTGTGTATGGCACTTGCCTCCATCTGGGCCACTTCGGCCTGGTTCCTCCCAGGTCGCTCCTTGTAGCCTGTGAGCAGATGCAGCACAGGCAGCAGGAGCCAGGTGACCAGGAACGAGGCCACCAGGGTGAGTTGCATTGTGTTAGAGAGCTCACGGAAGAAACTGCCGGCCAAGCCGCTCATCAGACGGAAGGGGAAGTGTATGACGATGGTGGAGAGCGATGAGGCCACCATGGCGGGGAACAACTGCCGTATCACCTGGCGAACTGCCGTGAACCGGTCACTCCCGGGATGCTCCTCATGCTCACGGTAAATCTGCTCGATGATGACGATGGCATCGTCGATGATGAGTCCCACCGAGGCAGCCATGGCCCCCAGGGACATCACGTTGATGGTGATGCCTGCCAGATGGCACAGCAGTATGCTGAAGGCAATGGTGACCGGTATCGTGAGCATGACCACCATGCTGGAGCGCCATGAGCGCAGAAAGAGCACCATGACCGCGAGTGCCAGGAACAGGCCCTCGTAGATAGTCCTGAGCACACTGTGGATGCTGTCGCCCACGAAGGCACTTTGGTTGTAGTAGGGCTTCAGTTCGTACCCCTTGGGCAACTGCCTTTTGACCTCCTCTGCCTTGGCCTCCACGTCATGCGCAAAGTCCAGCAGGTTGACACCAGGCTGCTTGACCAGGTCGATGAGCACGGCATCCTGCCCATCCGCATTTATCTTCAGGAACTCCTGTTGCTCGCAGGTCTCCACTTGTGCCACGTCACCCACTCTGATGATGCGTTTTCCGTCGTTTCTCAGAATGACGTTTCTGATGTCCTCCATGCCCTCCAGCCGGGTGTCGGTCAGGCTCAGGTAGAGCCTGCCATAGTCGGCCACCTGCCCATTGCCCAGCACGAAGTTGGTCTGGCTGAAGGCCTCCTTGATGTCCTTGGGCGTGAGCCCCAGAGCCCTCAGCCTGTCAGCATCGGGCCTCACCACATATTCCTTGGCCTTGCCACCCCGCACCACCACGTTGCTGATGCCCCTGACCTGTGAGAAGAGGGGGCGCACCACCAGGTTGCCCACATCTCTCAGGGCGATGCGGCTGTGCGTCTTGCTCTCCAGCGTATAGCCATAGACGGGGAAGAGTGACTGGTTCATGGCCTCGGTGGAGAGCACTGTGCCATCGGGCAGGAAACCCTTGATCTCGTTGATACGGCTCTCCACCTGGCTCTTCAGCGCATATATGTCCATCCCCCAACGGAAGTACACGTCCACCACACAGCTGCCTCGGCTCGTGCTGCTCTTCACCATGCTGACTCCCTGAACCTTCTTCACCGCGCTCTCCAGCGGCTTGGTCACCGTAATCATCATGCGGTCAACGGGCTGCTGTCCCGCATCGGCGATGATGGTGATGCGTGGGAAGGGCACTTCGGGAAACAGACTGGTGGGCATCTGGGTGTAACTCCATCCTCCTGCTAACAGCAAGAGCAGGGCGATGAAGAGTATGGGCCTGCGGTACAACTGGTGCAGGCCCTCTTTCCGCATGCTATTCATCTCCTGCCTCCTGTCTGCTGATTTCCACTCTGGCTCCGTCCTCCAGGCCGTATCCACCCTCCAAAATGACCCGGTCCCGCTCGCTCAGTCGGTCCGAGCTCACCTCTGTCTCCTGTCCGTTGGTGGCTGTGACACTCACCGGGACGCGCATGGCTGTGCCGTCGTCTCTCAGACACATCACCCAGAAGTGCTCCATCGACTCGTCACTCTGGACGGCCTCCTTGGGCAGGACTATCCCTCCCGCCGTGCTTGTCTTGACGGGAAACAGGGCCTTGACACTCAGTCCCTCGGGCAGGAAGGACACATTCCCCCGTGCTGTGACACGCTCTGACTGGGAGTCGATGTCCATTGTGGCGAGCGGCCCATCCACAGTGGCAGGCACATGCCTGCCATCGGGCAACTCCAGGGTGAGGCGTTTGCCCCTCTTGGCCAGTCCCTGCTGCTCATAGGGCACGCTGATCTCAAAGACCAGGCTGCCCGACTGTGCTATCGTGCACAGGGCAGTCCCCTCGGTGGCATAGCCCCCGGCCTGCACCATCGTCTCCGTCACGATGCCCGCTCCAGTGGCCTTCACTGCCACCAGTCCATCCCTGGCCTCGTCACCCAGGGCTCTGTGCTCACGGCTCTCAAGCCTGTAGAGTACCTGTCCAGCCTCGATCCGGCTCCCTGTCTGCACATACGATTCCGTCACATAGGCTGATATGGGCGAGCAGACAGCCACCTTGCGCCTATATACAGTGGTGGCCTCCAGGCAGGTGTATTGCTCCAGATGCCCCCTGGTTCCCTGCGTGACAGTTACCGGTGTACACGCTCCCGGCCCAGAGTCCTCGCCCTGGGTCGCAACCATCTCCTTGCATCCGCCCAGTGTGAGGGCAGTCATGCACAGGAGGATTATGCCTTGTCTCATCATAATTGGTATTTTGAAGTTGTGTGATGCTTGGTCTTATTCCCTCCAGTTCCAGTAGTTGAAGGCCGCGATGGCCAGTTGCCTGTTGGTCATGAGCAGCCTGTACTGCCGCTCAGCCTCGGTCTTGTTCCTCAGTACGGTCAGGTAGTCCAGCACCGACACCTGTCCTTCCCGCACCTCCCTGGCATAGGCATCGAGCACCTGGTCATACTCTCTCACCTGCCTCTCCAGAGCCAGTGCCCGCTCGTCAAAGCCCTTTACCTCCTTCACACATTGCTCTGTGCGCATCCTGTGCTGGTATTCAGCATGGTCACGATAGGCCGACAGCGTGCCCAGCCGTGCCTCGGCCTGTCGCTGTTGCCACCTCATCTGGTGTCCGTCGTGCAGTGTCCATGAGAAGGTGAGGCCGGCACTCACGCCGAAGTGCCTGTACCACCTGTCCCATGTGCTCACCTGCAGTCCTCCATTGGCAAAGAGGTTGAGCCTCGGCCTGTACTGCTGTCGGTAGGCTTTCATAGCGAGGCTCTCCTCCAGGCTGTCCAGGCGGAATTGCCTGGCAAAGAGACTTTCCCCCTCCAGCCTTGCCCGCATCTCCAGCCTTGCCTGCACCAGGACATGGGTGGTGTCTTGGCCCATGCCGCACAGCAAGTGCAGTTCGCTCAGGTGGCTCCTGTAGGCCTGCCGTGCTGCTGCGGCACGCTCTTCCTGGGCTTGCAGCTCGATGTGCATCAGGTCGAGGTCCGAGGTCTTGAGCAGTCCGCTCCCTGCCAGCCGTTCCATAACTGTCATCTGCTGCCTCAGCAGGCAGGATATGCTGTCGGCATATTGGCGGTCAGTCTGGTCCTGCAGGCACAGGAGATACTGCTCGGTGACAGTCCTCTCCAGCTGGTGCCTCTCCATCCGTGCCAGGTGGCTGTTCTTCTCTTTCCTTGCCGAAAACTGTTCCCGGGCCACACGCAGTGCGCTCCTGCCCAGCAGAGGCAGGCTCCAGGTGATTCCACCATGCAGGTGGCTGCTGCTCTCTCCCAGGTCATAGCCCCAGTAGTCCGTCCCGCTTTGGGCGTTCCAGCGGAATGCGTTGCCGCCCTCGGCCCTTTCCACTACAGGGACAAACAGCCATTCGCCGTTTGCCTCCACGGTGGAGCGGGTGTAGAGGGCCTTCAGTTGTTGCAGATGTGCCTCCTCGGCTTCGGTACGTTTTTGGTAATCCTTGATAAGCGGACTGTATTCCTGGGCGCGCTCTATATAATAGGAGAGGGTATGCACACTGTCGCCTTGACCATGGGCAGGCAATCCGGTGAGCAGGCAGAGCGTGAGGTACATGTTCAGTTTCTTCATAATTTATTCATTTAACTGGCTGCAAAGTTAGAGCGTGAGTTTGTCGAAAATCTGTGGAAACGTGCTTGCGTGCATGTAGTGGCACCATCACGTGCCTCCATGATGGTGCAAACCCCACCCTGTGCAAGGGGGTGGCACCGCCTTTGCCAGAATGAAAAAATGTCCGAACTTCCTTGCTTGTCGGCTGTGGAGTGCGTACCTTTGCATCCCGAACAGAGAATTGAGCCAGCGGGTGGAGCATGGGCTCCTGCATTGGGGAGATGCTTCCCGCACTGTGTGCCAGGAATATAAGGAATAATGGAAAAGGAAGAACAGAGACTAAGGGAACAGGGGGAGATGCTGCCTTTCACACGACTGACCTCCGAGGAAATACAGAACACACTGATGAGGCGGCTGGACTTGCTGCTGCAGACGGGCTGCCTGCTGATGGAGAGCGGGGCCGACACCACGCGCGTGCTGCGCAATATGCGTCGCGTGGCTGTGTGGCTCGGGCTGAAGGAGAGTTACCTGCATGTGGTCATCAACTATGAGGTGCTCCAGGTCAACTATAGTGACGCCACCCACTCCTTCACCAAGTTCCGCCATTGCGAGCACCATGGCATCGACCTCACAGCCATTTCCCTGGTGAGCCGTCTCAGTTGGAGGGCCATCAGCCAGGACTACTCGCTCGACCAGTATGAGCGGGCCATCTCGCACATCCGGCACCGCTCGCGCAATTACACACCCTGGCAGGTGGCCATCGGCGGTGGCCTGGCCTGCGGTGGATTCTGTGTGCAGTTCGGTTGTGACTGGCCTGCCTTCATCCTCTGCTCCGTGGCTGCCATCCTGGGCTTGCGCCTGCGCCAGTTGCTGGTGGCGGGTGGTGCCAATCCCAGCATCGCCATTGGCTGCGCGGCCTTTGTCAGCACATTGCTGGCCTGGCTGGGCACCTTCACGGGCTTGTCGGACACTCCCTGGCATCCCTTCCTGGCCTGTGCCCTCTTCATTGTTCCAGGCGTTCCCCTCATCAACTTCGTGTCCGACATGCTGGATGGGTTCATCGACACGGGTGTGACCCGCTGCCTGCACACCCTCATCATGGTGATGGCCATGTCCTTTGGCATAGCCCTGGCCATCAAGGTGTGCGGCATCGACAACTTCGTGCGCACGCTCTCCCTCACCCCTCACCATGAATATTGGGAATATGCCGTGGCCGCAGCCATCTCCGCCGTGGGCTTCAGCATGATATTCAATGTCCAGCGGCGGCTCCTGCCTGTGGTGGCTGTGGGCGGCATGCTGGCTGTGTGTACCCGTAACTTTGTCAACCTGGGGCCCAGCAGTGGCAATGTAGGGCTGGACATGGGGCTTGTCATCGGCTCGCTGGTGGGCTCGTCACTGGTGAGCATCATCGCTGTCCAGGCCAGGCACTGGTTCCACACTCCCCATCAGTGCATCACCATCCCCAGTGTGATACCCATGATACCGGGTGTGCTGATGTATCGTGCCCTGTTTGCCTTCATCGACATGCACGGTGTGGTGGGCGAGGTGACCGTGGCCATGTACAATGCCATCCAGGCTTCCCTGGTCATCCTGTGCATTGCGCTGGGTGTCGCCATCCCCAATATCTTTGTGCGCAGGCTCAATGAGAGCCACAGGCAGCGCAAGATGCGTGAGGCTCTGCTGGAGCGCAGGCGCAGAAGTGGAACCATCGCCGACCTCTCGCTGATGCACACTGAGTAGAATTGGCTGGTGCCTGCACTTGTCCGTTTGGCAGAAATGGGCTAACTTTGTGGGACATTCAGATTAACTCAATTCAGTATTACCCAAATGAAGAGAAAGAACATCCTCTTGTGTGCGCTTGCCCTTGCGCTCTCATGTGGCGCGCATGCCCAGTTGGCTCACAACAAGTATCACGAGCCCATCCGTGTGGAGAAGAAGTGGAAGAAGTACAACCCCGGTGAGGTCATCTTCCGTGACGAGAGTCCCAGCAGCGACGGGTCACAGATTTACCACCGCATCATCCCCAATCCCATCCCCTATATACAGGAGAACGCGCGGCGTGTGCTGCAGACCCTCTACTGGAGTCCCAAGGACCCCAATGTGCCACGCCTGGAGCGCATCTTCTACACCCTGAAGGATTATGACGGCGTGAGCGAGAAGTATGGGGCGGGTGACCATGTGGGCATACGCTACAGCACACGCTGGATAGAGCGCAGTTTCGCGGGCCAGGACACCATGCGCCTGGACTATGAGACCCGTGGCGTGCTCTACCATGAGCTCACACACGCCTACCAGTTGGAGCCTAAGAACTGTGGCTCGTATGGTGACGGAGGTGAGTACTGGTGTTTCATCGAGGGCATGGCCGATGCCGTGCGCCTGGCCTGCGGATGCTTTGACCAGGACTTCCACAGCAAGGACCGTCCCAAGGCCGACACCTGGCGCAAGGGCTATCGTGTGGCTGGCTACTTCCTGTGGTGGATCCAGCAGAACAAGGACAAGGACTTCCTGCGCAAGTTCAACCGCTCGGCTGCCGAACTGGATACCTGGTCATGGGACGCTGCCATGCGCCATGTGTTGGGTGACAAGCCCGAGAACGGTGTGGAGGCCCTGTGGCAGGAGTACCAGAAGGCCATTGGCGATGTGAAGTGACATCGCCCTCGGGCCTGGACAAACAGAAAGAGGCGAAGGGTGAGGAGCGTGCCTGCGGTGTGGTGACATCACGGCAGCGCACTTCTCACCCTTCGCCTTTATACTTTATGGCAGATGGCAGTCCCGTCCTATTTGCCCTTGTGGATGTATCTGGTCGGGCTGTCACATTCCACCACGCTCTTGTCCAGGGCCTTGTCGTGTGGCAGTATCACGGTCTTTATGCTTGGACACTTGTAGAAGAAATCTCCCGAGAACACTCCTTTCTTTGTGCAGCAATAGAGCCTGTACCTTTCCCCCTCCTTCTTCAACTCATGCCCGGCAAACTTTGTTATCCTGGCACGCCTGAGTTTCTCCCAGTCCTCGTCTGACACCCCCTTGCGGAAGACAAACTCATCCTTCGAGGCAAGCATTTGGGGATAAGTGCTTCTGGCATATTTGGCACCAGGTTCTGGTTGGATGTTGTTGTCCATCTGTCTGATGGCTGCGGAATGAACAACGGTGAATTTCTCGTCAGACTGATAGTTCAGCACATACGCTGGGCCGTATTTCATAATCCGCATTACGGGGTTGAGGAACATGCCATTGTTGAACTCTTGCACCTGGTCGGCATACGCGGCACACACCATGTACTCATCTTGAGCGTCCAGCACCATGTATGGCTCCTTGCTTGTCACAATCCTTGCCTTGGACAGGTCCAGCAGCACCAGCCTCCTGCATGCCATTTGTCGAAGCACCTTGATGTCGGCAGAGTTCAGACTGCCCACTATGGCCAGCATGGTGCATGTGTCCCGCTGCTCCTGTGTGAGAGCGGAGGCCAGGGATATTCCATTCTTTGTCGAAACTGTAGTTTGTGCGTAAATGCTTGTCGGTGCATGGGCAAGCATGAATAGGCATGCGAGCCAAAAGGCTATAGCCTTGTGTGTCAGTTTAGTCGTATCCATAGAGTTTGACTGTTGTTTCCTCGTAGAGGCTTGTACGCTTAAAATGTTTTCCTCTTGTGAAGAGGTGATTGTCGGTTGCAAATATACGGAGTTTTCACAGATATACAAGTGTTCTCGCAAAAAATATTTGGTGCCAAGGAATAATATGATGGAATCTTCACCGTCCAGCCCAAGGCTGGACGGTGGACGAAAGCATATTACTTTGCCATTTATGTTATATTGCGTTCACCGTCCAGCCTTGGGCTGGACGGTGAGGCAGTATATCTCAAGGGTGGGCAAGGCTATTTTTCATAGGGCAGTCAAAAGGCTTCGTCGTGAATTCCAGGCAATCTCACACGGACAGGTGGACAAGTCCGCTCGTTCCGCTTTAGTCATAACAGCATCCACCAACCGGGGCTCACAGCAGACTCTTCACCAGGAAAAACAGCACAGGGACAAACAGGCTGGGCAGCAGGTTGAGCGTCTTGCAGTCCTTGATGTCCAGTATGGCCAGTCCCGAGGCCGCGATGAGTGTACCGCCCACGATGCTCATCTCGGTGAGCAGTTCTGGCGGGATGATGTTGCCGCACAGGCGTGCCAGCAGCCAGATGCCGCCCTGCCAGCAAAACAACACGGGGGCTGCCAGTGCCATGCCTGCCCCATAGGTGGTGGCCAGCACGGCCGAGGTGACCAGGTCGAGCGTGGCGTTGGTGAAGAGGAAGGTGTTGTCGCCCAGCAAGGCCGAGTTGATGGGCCCCAGGATGCTCAGTGTGCCTATGCTGTAGAGCAGCAGCCCGGTGGAGAGTCCCTGTGCCAGGCGGGGACTCCTGTCGTCCCCGTCATCTTTCCAGCGCTTCTGCAACCTGTTTACCAGACTCTTGAACCGCCTGTCCAGGTCGAGCGCCGTGCCCGTCAGGCCCCCGATGCTCAGGCTCAGGATGAAGAGCACGGGGTAGTGGCTCTTGGGCATGTTCTGGCACACGGCGTTGAAGCCCAGCGCCAGGCTGGCCAGTCCCATGGCGGTGAACATCACCCTTTGCCACTCGGGGCGTATGTGCTTCTTGCAGAGCGCGCCGATGAGGCTGCCTGTGATGATGGTGCACGTGTTGGCTATTGTCCCTATCATGATGGTGCGTGCTGTGGTTGTGTGGTGGGGTCAGCGCTTGAGCACACTGGTGATGGGCTGGCCGCGCCATGCCTGCGGGCGGTGCAGGCGGAACAGCTCGGCTATGGTGGCTGCCACGTCAAACTGCATCATCGCGTCGGTAATCTCATACCCCTCCCTGATGCCCTTGCCGCAGATGATGAAGGGCGTCTCCATCTCCAGCAGGGTCTTGCCCCCGTGGCTGTGCTCCTTGCCCCCGTGGTCCGAGGTGAGGATGAACACCGTGTGGTCATAGGTGCCCGCATCGCGGGTGGCCTGCACGATGCGGCCCACCAGGCTGTCCATGTGTGCCAGGCAGTCATAATAGGCTGGCGTGTCATGCCCGTCCTGGTGCCCCGCGTGGTCCAGCTGGTCAAAGCAGATGGCGGCCAGGGTGGGCTTGCGCTCCCTGATGTAGTC
>CAVKOT010000087.1:0-11156 GCA_963658045.1 Opitutia bacterium UBA4654 | reverse complement strand
TGCCTGAGTGGCGTGGCCGACCTCTTCCGCCTGCCCAAGTTCAGCCTCCACTATTACCGCACCCAGGTGGCGGCAGGCTCGCCCATCCCCAGCGGACAGATGCCCTATGAGGTGTTTGCCTGCACGCACTGGATGGAGGACTCCCCACGCACCGTGCAGGTATATGGCAATGTGGACGAGGTGGAACTCCTGCTCAACGGAAAGCCGCTGGGCAGGCAGCGTCCCGACGCTGGCCCCACCACCGAGGCTTACGTGTCACAGCCCGACGGGGGCAATGCCACCCACCTGGACTTCCCTCCCTTTACCTTCACAGGACTGCAGTGGGAGCCAGGCGAACTGAAGGCGGTGGGCTACAGGGATGGCCAGGCCGTGGCCGAACATGTCGTGCGCACGCCTGGCACTGTGGCTGGCATGCAGATAGACTACTTTGAGAGTGGCCGTCCAGCAGCCCGCCATGACCTTCTGATAGTCCATGTGCGCCTGCAGGATGAGGCTGGCACACTCTGCTTTGGCGAGAACCGCAGGGAGGTGCACCTGCAGGTGTTGCGCGGGGGCAAGGTCATGGGGTTGCAGTGGAAGGTGGCCGAGGCAGGCATCGCATCCTTCCTCGTGGCCACGGATGATGCCGCCACCCTGCGGATGCAGGCTGTCTCTGGCACTCTGCAGGCTGACTGCGCGATAAGGCTCAGGTAGAGCGTATGCCCAGATGGGTTCTGGTAAAAGCAATGAGGGAGGAGGCTGTCGGCCTTCTCCCTCATTGCATAAAAGATAGTCCCGGACGGGAGTCCCGTCACTTGCCCAGGTCAAACTCCAGGGTAGATCCATCCATGATGTCGGCATACCGGAGCGTGTAGTCCTTCAGCTTGCGCCCATTCAGCCGTACCGACTTCACATAGTGCCCGCCATCACGCCTGCGTGCCTTGACGGTGAACGTGCGGCCGTTGGGCAGGTGCATCTTCACGCTGTCAAACAGTGGCGTGCCTATGGAGAAGTCACCTCCCACGGGGTTGACAGGATAGAAGCCCATGGCACTGAACACAAACCATGCCGACATCTCACCACAGTCGTCATTGCCTGCATAGCCGCTTGATGTTGTGTTGTAGAGCTCATTCATCACCTGCCAGATGTATTTCTGCGCGCTTCGGGGCTTCCCTGCATAGTTATAGAGATAAGCCACATGGTGGCTGGGCTCATTGCCGTGCACATACTGGCCTATGAATCCACTCGCATTGCTGTTCCTCTCACCGCTGCTGGCCGTGATGGTGAAGAATGAGTCCAGCCGCTCGGTGAACTTCTGGTCGCCGCCCATCAGTTCTATCAGTCCGCTGATGTCCTGAGGCACATACCAGTTCCACTGCCATGCGTTGCCTTCGGTATAGGGCGCGCCCCCATTCCCTCCATAGCGCAGTGGGTCAAATGGCTCTATCCACTTCCCCTCGCTGTCCTTTGCCTGGAAGAATCCATTGGCGGGGTTGAAGAGGTGGCGGTAGTTCTGGCTGCTCTTGATGAACCGCTGGTAGATGTCCTCCTTGCCCAGTTTGCGTGCCAGTTGTGCCACGCACCAGTCATCGAAAGCCTGCTCCAGGGTGATGGAGACTGACTGCGAGACGACATTCTCGGGGATATAGCCATACTGCTTCCATGCCTCGAAGTTGGAGTTGGCAGGGTGGGAGTAGGTGCAGGAGGCCACACATGCCTCCAGCGCATGCTGCTGGTCGATGCCAGGCAAGCCCTTGAGGCAGGCATCCACCACCACGGGCACGGCGTGGTTGCCTATCATGCAGTAGTTGTCCTGGCCATATAAGTCCCACACGGGCAGGTAGCCGTAGCGGTCATAGTGTACCAGCATGCTGTTGACAAACTCGGCATCCTTCTGTGGCTGCAGCAGGGTGTAGAGCGGATGTGCGGCACGGAACGTGTCCCACAGCGAGAAGGTCGTGTAGTAGGGCTTGCCCTCTGGCATGCGCTGGGTACTGTAGTCGGTGGCTGTGTAGTCTCCGTTGGCATCACTCAAGATGTTGGGCTGTATCATGGTATGGTATAGGGCTGTGTAGAGCATCTCCTTGTTGTGCTCGCTGCCCTCCACCTCCAGGCATCCCAGCATGTCATCCCACTGGCGGTCGGCAGCCTCGGCATAGGCGTTGAAGTCCCATCCGCTTGCCTCGGCCCTCATGTTCTCGCGTGCATTCTCCACAGAGGTTGATGAGACCGACAGTTTGCACAGGAGTTCATCCTGCCCGTCCTCGGCCAGGTCAAAGAACCCACGCAGTTCCTGCCCGTTGACCATGGGCGAGCGCTTGTCGTGCCTCCCGCCGTCTATCAGTTCGTGAGCAGTGACGGGCCGTGAGAGTTCCATGTGGAAATAGATGCGGCGTATGCGTGCCCATCCTGTGATGACACGATAGCCCTCGATGACTGTCGGGCTCACCAGTCGCAGCTGTGAGTGCAGGATGCGCCGGCCGAAATCCCCCTTCAGGCCCGAGTGCTCCAAATCGACATACAGCCTTTGCGGTTTGCCCTTGGGGAAAGTATAGCGGTGTATGCCCGTGCGTGTCGTTGCTGTCAGTTCGGCACGTATGCCCGTGTCATCCAGCATCACGCTGTAATAGCCGGGATGTGCCTCCTCGCGCTCGTGGCTGAAGGGAGACTGAGGCCTGTCGGTGCCTGGCTTGTTGGTGGGCATCACCAGCAGGTCGATGAGGTCAATCACTCCTGTCCCGCTGATGCGCGTGTGTGAGAAGCCATAGATGAGTTTGTCGTTGTAGTCATACCCCGAGGCACAGTCAAAGTAGGGCTGCTCGCGGGTGTCGGGTGACAACTGCACCGCTCCGAAGGGTGTGGTGGCTCCAGGGTAGCAGTTGCCCGAGAGTGAGTTCTCTACTGCGCCCGTGCCAATGAAGGGATTGACATAGCGGGTGAAGTTGCCAGCCAAGGCCGTCTGTGCGATGACCAGCAGGGAGGTTACAAAGGATGCTTTCATTTGGATATATGTGTTGTTGTGTTGCCTTATTCCACCAGTATGCGCAGGGCTGCCTCGCGGTCGGCACCCAGCGAGATGGCCGTGTGGCAGTCCTGCCTGGCCTGTTTCTTCCGCCTCATTGCCATGTACAGGGCAGCGCGGGAGAGGTAGGCATCGGAGCTCTTGGGGTTGAGCTCCAGCGCGCGGTTCATGTCGTGCAGGGCCGTCTCATATTGTTTGCGGTCCTGCTCCATGCCCCCTCGTGCCAGGTACAGGTCAGGCCTGTTGGGATAGAGTTCGATGAGTGCGTTTATCTGCTCCATGGCCTCGCGGGGGCGGTTGTCACGGTCGTTGAGCAAGGCCAGTGCCATGCGTGCCTCCACATGGTCGGGAGCGAGGCGCAGGAGATGCTCATAATCCTGGCGCGCCTGCCTGTAGAGCCGCTGGCGGGTGTAGATGTAGGCGCGGAAGAAGAGAGCCTCCTGGTGGTCGGCACTCAGGTCAAGCACGTCATTGTAGTCCACCAGCGCGCGCTTCTCGTCCCCCTGGCGCAGGTGCAGCGAGGCACGGTCCAGCAGCAAGCCAAGCGTGGTGGGGGAGAGGTTCAGCCCCATCGTGTAGGACTCCAACGCCTCGTGATACTGTCCCCTGCGCTCCTGGATGTGTCCCAGGTGCTGAAACAGGATGGCGTTTGACTTCAGTGCGGGTTCCTGGCTGAGTGCCTTGCGCAGGAGACCCTCGGCCACATCGATGCTGTCCACAGCCAGCGCGTCCAGTGCGGCACGCACGTTCTGCTGGTAGGTCTGCGCGTGTGCGGCGGCCGCAAGAGTCAATGTGATGAGTAGGGAAAATGCTCTGTTCATACAGCAAAATTACATAAATTCTGTCGCATGGGTGCCTTTCCCACATCATTAAAACTGCCCAGGCCGTTCAGCCCAGCCTGTCATTGCTTGCGGGGAAACGGCTCTCTGCCACCGGGTTTTGCTTGTTGGCATACTTTTTTGTGCTAACTTTGTATGCAGATAGTGAACCAATATCCGCTGGCCGGACGCTAATTAATAACAACCGCTTATGAACAGACTGCACTCCCTTCTCCTGGCTGCGCTCGTCATGCTGCCCGCTGCCATGCGGGCCGAGGACTATTCCGTCTCCTCCCCCAATGGTCAGATAACAGCCACTGTAAGCCTCACCGAAGGCAAACTTACCTACCGCGTCCACAAGGACGGACGGCTGCTCGTGGCAGACTCTCCCTTGGGACTCAAAACCGCAGCCGCTGACCTCACCGAGGGCTTGGGCCTTGTCTCGTCAGACACCCTCGTGGTGGACACCACCTACAGCCTGCCCGTGGGCAAGCGCTCGCTCTACCGCGACCATTGTCACATGCTGTCAGTGGCGACCCAGAGAGGGAACGTGTGGATGACCGTCCAGTTCCGCCTCTATGACGACGGATTTGCCTTCCGCTATGTCCTGCCCAAGGAGGGCTCCCTCACCAGGGTCACTCTCACGGGGGAGGCTTCACGCATCCGCCTTGACAAGTTCGCCAGTTGCCTTGCCTGCAAGTTCATAGGCAACATTCAGAGCCCCAACTATCCCTACGAGGGCTTCTATGCCAGGCACGACACCTGGTCATCGCTCACCAGTGGTGACGATGACCGCTTCAATTCACCCACGCTCGTCTCTGACGGCACCGACTATCTGCTGCTCTCCGAGGCCGACAACCGTGGCATCTTCTGCACCTCGCTCATCAAGGCCGAGGAGGCCGAGGGCGAGTTCTCCTACTCCTGGACAGGCGAGACCAAGGACTATGCTGTGGACAAGGGGCACCGGATGTCGATGTCCCTGCCAGCCTACACGCCCTGGCGTATGGCAGTGGCGGGCGACCTGGCCACCATCTTCGAGACCACCATGGCCGAGAACCTCTGCCCGCCCACGACCCAGGATGACCTGTCCTGGATAAAGCCCGGCGTGGCTGCATGGTACTGGGGAGGCTCCGATGGCAACAAGCAGTCGGTCAGGGACTCCTATGGCGGGCTCAGGGAGGGGGAACAGGCCCATGCCGACTTTGCCGCCGAGATGGGATGGCCCTACACCCTCATTGATGCGGGATGGAGCAGCGGCTGGGTGCCCGAACTGGTGAGGCATGCCGGCGAAAGGGGCGTGGAATGCCTGCTCTGGCAGGATGCCAACCTCAAGAACAACCAGTCCTTCTCCAACGCCAACATGGAGAACACCCTCAGGCAGTGGGCCTCATGGGGCATCAAGGGCATCAAGATAGACTTCTGGGAGGATGACTCCCACGAGACCATGGCACGCATGGAGCGGCTGCTCAAGCTGTGCGGCAAGTACAGGATGCTGGCCAACCTGCATGGGTGCACGCGCCCGTCAGGCCTGCGCCGCACCTATCCCTGGCTCATGACACAGGAGGGAATCTATGGGGGCGAGAACAACTTCTGGGGCTCGCGCAACCTCACGGCCACCCATCACCTCAACCTCATCTTCACCCGCAATGTGGTGGGGGCGGCCGACTATACGCCTGGCGACCTGGCCACCTACTACGGGAGCCTTATCACGCACAGGAGTGTCGGGCACCACATGGCCCTGTTGACGGCCTTCGAGAGCGGCATCACCCACATCGCCGAGTGCCCTGAGAATCTCAGGTATTTCATTGGCAAGGACATCATGAGGCGGCTTCCCACCGCCTGGGACGAGAGCCACCTGCTGGAGGGGGAGGTGCAGAGGTATGCCACCATAGCCCGCCGTCATGGCCAGGACTGGTGGGTGTCGGGCATCACCACCACCGCACGCAACTGCCGCCTCACCCTGGACTTCCTGGAGGAGGGCCGCACCTACACGGCCTACATTTACAAGGACGGCACCTGCCGCACTGACCTCAAGTTTGTCAAGCAGCAGGTGACTGCCGGGCAGACCCTCAACATCCGGGAACTCTCTGAGGGTGGATTTCTCATGCAGGTGTCCCCCGATGACCAGTTGGATGTGCCCGCCACACGCGTGACCTATGAGGCCGAGGCCCCGGGCAACACACTCACGGGTAAGACGGAGCGCACCTCCTACAACTCGTTGCACGCCTCGGGTGGGAAGTATATCACGAACCTGGGCCTGGGTGGCAAACTCCAGTTCAATGGCATCAGGGCTGACCACGAGGGTGACTACCTGCTCACCATCTACTACAGCACGCTGGACACCCGCCGGGCCAGGCTGCTGGTCAATGGCGAGCAGGTGGGTGACACCATCACCTTCCACGGCAATGGTGACATGACCAGCACCTACAGCCCCGAGGGCATGGGCTGGCGGATGGTGCCCGTCAGGCTGAGGGCTGGCCGCAACACCATCACCATCCAGTCCTTTCCCGACCTGTGGGCTCCCAACTTTGACCGCATCACCATCCATCCCCTCACCTCTGACACTGGGGACGGAGTGGACGAGGTGCATGGCACGGGAGCCACTGTCCGTGATGCCGTCTATGACCTCGGTGGCCGTCACCTGCCCTATGCACCCAGCCGTGGAATCTATGTCCAGCGAGGCAGGAAGGTTGCCACAGGTGGCAATTAGTGGTGCTGTTTTCTTGAAAGGAATGGTATGAGGAAAATGGAGATGAGGAATGCTATCCTGCAGATAGCGCACCTGCTCACCGGGGCCGACCCCTCGTGGTGCGTCTATGGCTCATCGGCACTGGTGCTCAATGGCGTGCCCGGCATTGGGGCGCACGATGTGGACATCCTCATGTCGGCAGGCGGCGTGCGCAGGCTGATGTGTTGCCTCCCCCAGGTGGAGTTACTCACCGATGAGCGTGCAGGAAGCCGCTTCCGCTCCCTGCACGCGCGTGTGTATATAGAAGGTGTGGAGATAGACCTGAGTGGTGACCTGCAACTCCTGCAGGGTGGGGAGTGGACTCCCGTGACCATTGGGCATGTGTGCCAGTGGCAGGACATCCGCTTTGCCTCCCTGCCCGACTGCCTGCGCCTGCTTCGCCAGTTTGACCGTCCCAAGGACCTCGTGCGGCTGGAACTGGTGGAGGCGGCCTGCGGGCAGGGCTTGTGTGGCCAGCCGTCACCGCGTCCCGATGAGCCATAAGTGGGGCATGGCCATGGGCTCCTTGTCCTCACGTCCCTCCCCACTCACTCTTGTCAGAAGCGCGTGAAGGTCTTGGCCGCGCAGTCCTTCATGCCTCTCAGTGCCAGTTCCTCCTGTCTCGCCGTCCTCGGCATGGGCAGTGGGATGCTGCCTGAGTCAGCCTCCCTGGCATAGACATGGCGGTTGAGCATGTTGGCACGGTCATTGGGGAACACCCTTCCCGGGGCCACCTTGTCCTGTGCCTGCATGATGGCCGTGGTGCAGGTGACATCCTCACACACGCACTGGGTGAGCATGCTCTCCACCTCGGTGTGGCCATTCCTGCAGGCATAGTCGATGTGCACGCGGGCCGTCATCGGGCTGTTGCGCCAGCCTGTGTGGCTGTGCAGCCTCATCTCCAGCCCCTCGGCCTCGCCGTCGAAGCACAGTGGCTGGCAGGTGGAGGCATCCACCCAGAGTGTCCCATACACGAAGCGCAGGGCAGGGGTGCGCGGGTTGTGGCTCATGGTAATGCGATAGAGGCGCTGGCTGCCATCGCTGGAGGTCATCACACGGCACTCCAGGTGATAGTCCGTCTCATATCGGAAGTGCTTGCTCCTGGGGCTCCTGGTCATCAGGGGCAGGCACAGGTTGTTCCACAGGTCACCCCATCTGGCCACAGGCCCCAGTGAGAGGGTGTAGTGGAGGTTGGAGTACTTGAGCGGCTGGCAGTCCCGCTCGCCGCAGTAATGGCTCCCCGACAGCATCTTCGTCCGGGCCAGGCACACCGCGCTCCTGGCCGAGAGCACGCCCTCTATCAGGTGGCCGCTGCCACTGACCTCATTGTCCTGGCGTATGAAGTATTCCGATGTCACCTTTTTGTGCCGCTTCAGGTCGGCCTGCATCTGCATGGCCACCTGGTGCAGGATTTCCGCTGCAGCCTCCTCTGTGATGGCCGTTCCCTCATGCAGGGGAGCGAGGGCCACCTCCTGGGCGGTCTCGCCAGCCTTGAGCGTGCGCCTCTCATAGCCGGCACACGACAGCAGCACGGCCCCACCTGGCTGTGTGGGCAGCGGGCACACTCCCTCCTCATTCGTCCACACGCACCAGTCATCGCTGGATGACGATACCCTCACGAGGGACAGAGCCTTGCCTGTGGCGGCATCGGTGATGTGGCAAGTGGCTTGTGGTTGTGTGGGAAGGCTCTTGCCCCACGCCTCTCCCGCGCCAGTGATTGCCCATGAGAGGGCCAGCAGGCAGTATGCCCACCTCTTGCCCAAGTCCATGGGGTGGTGTGACGTGGCCATCTCTGGGCCGTGGTTGCCTCTCGTGCTTCCCAGGTTCTGCACTCTTTCCATGATATCCTCCTTTTCTTTGTTAGTTACGCCGCAAAGGTATCTTTTTTTCGGTGCTGTGCAAGGGAAACGATGTTTTTAATTGACAGGCAGATGTTCGGGGTTGAGTGCCATCCGCTTATTGTGGGTCATTCCGGACGGCTACTTGTCCAGTTGTGTCCCCCGCTCGTATCTCGTGTCCCTGTTGTGCCCCACCTTGCGCAGGATGCCCTGCTCGATGAGTTCCCTCATGCGGATGTGCGCGGTGGCCCGCTTCATACTGAACAGTCGGGCAAACTCGGCACTGGTGATGCTGCTGTGGCTCTGGAAATAGGCATCCAGGTAGGGCACCATCTCCATGGCCGTGCCTGCCACGAGCGCGGCATTGCGTGGAACCTCGCGGAAGTGTGGCTTGCCCACGGCCCCGCGCAACTCCTCGCTGGGCTGGAAGGTGATGTCACGCACCAGCACCGAGCGGATGCTTCCCCTCGTGTCGGGGTGTATGGCCGCGTCCGTGCCAGCCGTCAGCCGGAAGGTGCCGAGTGATGGCAGGCGCACCTCGTTGCCCTCGCGCAGCAGTCGGGCCAGCACGTCGGCCAGGTCCTGCAGCACTTGTTTGGCCGTTCCCCGGCTCACTCCACTGTGGGCCGCTATCTTCTCAGCCAGTTTGTCCTCCTCCACGAGGGGGCAGTTCACTATGCGTGGGAAGAGCCGTGGCTTCCTGTCGTCGCTGTTTCTCTGTGGTGGCATCTGCTGCCATTCTATGTCTATGGGCATTGTCAATTAGTTCTTGTGTGGTTTGTAATCAGTTCCTTTCTCGTCCGCAGTGAAGTGCTCCACCGTCCAGCCCAAGGCTGGACGGTGGATGAGAGTATATTGCATCCCCGCTTGAAGTTAACTTCTATGACCGTCTAGCCTTGGGCTGGACGGTGGGGGAGTGTGCAGCGTGCACTGGCAGACAATACAAAGATAGGGATAAAAAGGGACTCCTGCTTGGCTCTGAGGCTGTTTTTCTACTAATGTTGTTATATTTGAAGCCATGAGTGAATTGTTTCGTACTATCTATTATAGTATAGATACACCAATGGCTTGATGACTGCACGAAGCTTGGATGAAGAATGTAAATATGCGTTATTTTAATGCATTGATCTTGGAACAGACACTCTGCACATGGTCAAGTCCATATAACATTGAGCGAGAATCTATTCCCATCCAAGAGAATAAGGTCTGAATTTTCTGGTATTCATTGACGATGTAACTTGTGTCAATTTCCGATGCATGAAGTCTGAAACAGATAGGTTCATGGTGTGCAATTCTGTTTCTCAAACTGTTCACCTTGTCAAGTTCATTGAATATGTATGTGTTGTTGTGTTTATTCCATTAAATTTCGTTCATTTACTTGGTTGTAACAAGAAAAAAGCACTATCTTTGTAGCGTTGATTCCCGGTAGCCTCTGATTCGTCAAGCTATCGGGTCTTGTCTTTATATGATTCTTGCCTACAAAAATACATCTTTTTCTGTGATTACGATTATGTCCTGTACTGAGGACATGCGGCTTATTAGTCATACCACAGGACTGTTTCCCCAAGTCCGTGGACTCATGTAAACTATCGTTTCCACAAGAAACCTGTTGACAAGAGAATGGAGGTTACGATATGAACATTCCTGTGTATGTGTGCATCTACCCCAAATGGTAATTGTCCATCGATGCGAGTGCTTCCGTGATGGAATATACGCCAAGTTTTTTGAATATCCTTGCCCTGTAAGTCTTGATGGTCGCTATGCTGACGTTCATCCTGTTGGCGATATACTTTGTTGACCAGCCGCCCTTTGCAAGTCCCAATATCATCATCTCCTTGGGGGCAATCTTGATGTTCCCAGCCTGGAAGAATCTGCTCTTCCTGAAGTCGTATTCCCATACTTTCCTGGATAATGTGCTCAGGAGGCTTCTCGATTGTTTGCATGTTGACGGCTTGACGGCAATCAAGCCAATCTTTCCGTCCTGCTGTAGTGGAGTGAACTGCAGATTGATGTGGAAAACGCGTCCACGGATATCTATGGGGCAGTCCATTGTGCAGATGTGCCCGTCCCAGTCATCATCAGCATGGCGCAAGGGACAATTTTCCTGTAATGACTGCAAACGCCCCAGTGCCTCCTTGAAAATCTGGGGCCATAAGGGATTACAGGTGTGCCATGGAAGGCCTATGTAGTCAGTGTCGTCTATGTGGTGTATTCCACTTGTCCTGTACAGAACCTTGAATGTGCTTGTCTCTATCACGAAGCAAGTGGCATTGGTCAATCTTGCGGTAGCCCTGATGCCTTCTAACAAAGAGCCTGGCAGTGCGATGCCCCCATTGTGTTCTGTGGGATGTGTTGTTTCTGAGTCCAGTTTGTTCATGCGTTTTCGCTTTTGGCTGTTAGTATATATGGCAAAGTTATCGTTTTTTTGTGGAATGACATAGTCTTTTTGTAATACTAAAGTATGAAAAAAGCAAAGTTTCTTGGATTTGGATGGGAAAATATACTTTTGTATGACAAACTTTGTTTGTGCTTAATGACGGTTTTAGCGTCCTTTGCATACAAAAGTAAAAGCAAAGAGGACTTAAACAGAAAACGGAGTACAATATGCTTAAAGAAAAATGTGTGCCCAACTTTTTGATGTGTCCACAAGGCATGGTGGTATGGAAAAACGTGCCCAGTGTCATACGTCTTTGTGCTTTCAACCATTTACTTTAGAATATACCCCAGTTCGGGATAAGAGTTATAAAAAACACAGTTGTTTAGTGTCCTCA
>CAVKOT010000086.1:10095-11241 GCA_963658045.1 Opitutia bacterium UBA4654 | reverse complement strand
GTTATGTGGCCAGGGCATATAATTATGATGGCTCGGGCGAGGGAGTCTCTACACGCCCATATTTCTTGGGCACCAGGGAGTTCCAGATTCTTCCAGGAAAGACCACCAATGCCCCCATCGTGTGCAAGTTGCAGAACATCGAGGTGATGATCTCGCTGGCACAGTCCTTCATCGACAACTTCAAGGATGACTACACAGTCACCGTTGACAATGGCGCGGGTGCCATCCAACTGTTCAACAAGGACAACATCAATACAAAGTATTATTATCCTGTGCCCGAGAACAAGAGTGCCATCAAGGTGTCAGTGAAGGCAACCACAAAGCCTACTGAATTGTCAAGTGAGCAAAGCATTGTGCGCACCTATACGGTGACAAAGCCTGCTGATGCTGAGGGTAACACCACTCTGGCTGCTGGCGACGCATTTATCATCAACCTGAAGGAGGATGGCTCTATGCTCTCCTACATCGACTTTGACATTACTGTTGACTTTAGTTTTGCTGAGCAGGAGGAGGTCATCACCATTCCCACCGAGAATATTGTGTATAACGAGAATGGTGGCGGTGACAATCCCAATCCTCCTTCATCAGACCCTATCACATTCGTTGGCCTGCCTGCTGAGTATGAGAATCCTGACCTCAAGGGTGAAGATGTGGTCGTGATTATGAATGCAGAGAAGGGCATCAAGAACCTCTTCGTTTCCATTACGAGTGACAACAATGGCTTTATATCAACACTGCAGTCGCTTAATCTCGACCAAGAGTTTGACTTGGCCAATCCTGGTGAATTGGAGTATGTCCTCACCCACAGCCTGCAGAGTGGCGAGGGTATCGGATTACTTCAGCCTGGTGAGGTGGTAGCAGGAAAGACTACCCATAGATTCGATGTGACAGAGTTTATGGGGTTGCTTAAGAATTTTGGCAACAGCGTGAACACCTTCTCTATTCGCGTGGTGGATGCCAACGGCAATGAGAAAGCAGGTGACTTGAAGGTAACAGTCAGTGGACGATAAACAAGCAAACAGAAATGAAATCCTACATATACAACATATTGGGAGCAAGCCTCGCAGCGGGGCTCATGCTTTCCTGCCAGTCCGATGAACTGACCGGTGACTCGGGCAATGCCTACATCCAGATATCTTCGGTGGC
>CAVKOT010000086.1:0-10008 GCA_963658045.1 Opitutia bacterium UBA4654 | reverse complement strand
CGGGCAATGCCTACCTCCAGATATCTTCGGTGGCTGTAGATAAGAGCCTGGTGACAAGGGCCGAGAATGGCGAGCAGATAGCCGTGGATATCCTCAACGAGGACGGCTCCGTATTCAAGCATGCCGACAACTGGACAGCCCTGCAAGGGGAGACCTATCTGGTGCAGGCTGGCAACAAATACACGGTGAAAGCCTACTCTTTTGGTAAAGAGGTGGCTCAGGGCTTTGATGCAGCACCTGTGTATAGCGGGGAGAAAGAGGTGACTGTGAAGGCTGGTGTCAACCAGACCGTGGATGTGACGTGCAAACTGGTCCAGAGCATGGTGACTGTGTCCTACTCAGATAATTTCAAGAAGCATTTTACAGACTATAGCGCCAAGGTGTATGGCGAAAACAACTTCTTCCTGAACTTTGCAAAGGACGAGGTGCGCTCGGCATACGTTAAGGCTGGGCAGAAGTTGACCATCGACTTGGCTGTGGGTCAGACTGAGGGTCAGACTGAGGGTCAGAAGGTCTTTAGCCAGACTATCACAGAGAAGGCTCTGCCTGCTTACCGCTACAAGGTGAACTATGATGTGAACACCACAGGTACAGGCAGCATAGACATCAGCGTTGACCAGAACCGTCAGGAGTATGAGATTACCCTGGGTGTGCCCCTCAAGGCCGATGGCGTGACCACCGTGCCCATAGCGGGCGATGCCTCCAAGGTGTGGGGACAGTTTGCCGTCCTGGATGGTATCAGCACCTTCGCTGCATCGGAGAACCCTGTGCAATTCAAGTACAAGAAGACTTCCGAGACAGACTGGAAGACTGTGGCTGCCACCAAAGTGGGGGAGACCACAGAATACACGGCCCGCGTAAGCCCGCTTGAGTTCAGCACAGAGTACCAGTATTGTATTGTGTGTGGTAATAGCGAGGGCGAGGTGGAGACCTTCACCACGGAGAGTTTTGAGGAAATCCCCAACCTGAACTTCGACACCTGGACACAGAGCGGTAAGACCTGGTATGCCAATGCTGTCGCAAACAACTATGATGCAACTGGGGCATATTGGGCAACTGGTAACGAGGGCGTAACCTCGTTCCTTGCAGGAAGTAAAGACCCAATCACCATCCCAGTAGAGGGAAGCGATGCTCATTCGGGCAAGGCTGCCAAGATGACAACAATCACTGGGGTGACGTTGGTCGGCTCTGCCGCAGGTAACTTGTTTATCGGAAAGTACAAAACTGATATGAACCTTCCTGCTAATAGCGTGCAATTTGGCCGTCCTTACTCTGGTGCCCGTCCCACCAAGTTGTCGGGCTACTACAAGTACGAGCCCAAGGCCATCAATCATGGCACATATCCTGGTACGCTGACCACCGATGAGTGCAACATCTATCTCACCGTGTGGGATGCCAGCGGCAACCAAATTGGCTTTGGAGAGTTTGTTGGCAAGGAGCAGGTGACCACCTATCAGCCCTTCAGTTTCAATGTGACCTATTCTGACCAGACAGCCAAGGCTGCCAAGATTACCATTGTGGCTACATCAAGCCATTATGGAGGCCATTTCGAGGGTAATGAGGTTACAGGCCAGGTAGGCGGAGGAAGCACCCTGTGGGTGGATGATTTCGAACTCTCATATTATTGATGTATTGACTAAGTGAAGAGATTTATTATACTGATGATTGTAGGTTTTTCGTGCATGGCAAGCGTCCATGCACGGAAAACCTATGATCGTGAAATAAAGAGTACCTTGTTTATTCCCAAGGGCTCGTGGAATGCGGGAGTCACCGTGTCCTATGGCGAACTGTCGGCCAAGAACTACAAACTCCTGATACTGGATGATGTGAAGGGCGATGGCTATTCGTTCAAGATAAGCCCCCATGCCTCTTACTTCTTCAAGAATGACCTGGCCGTAGGCATAAGGGCTGATTATAAACGCTCCTACATCGACCTGGGCAGCATCAACATTGACCTGGGTGATGACCTGTCCTTTGATATCAAGGACTATTCCTACCTTTCCCATGGAGTGAACACGTCAGTCTATCTGCGTTCCTACACGAGTCTGGGTAAGAGCAAGGTGTTTGCCTTCTTTGCCGAGGGTGGGCTCACATACGGCTATAGCCAGGGCAAGACCATCTCGGGCTCGGACAAAGACATGACTGGCACCTTCCAGACGAGAAACCATTTCCAGATAGGAGTCACACCCGGACTGACCGCCTTTGTGACCAACAACATCGCGGTGGAGGTCTCGGTGGATGTGCTTGGCCTGGACTTCCAGTGGATAAACCAGAAAACCAACCAAGTGGAGAATGGCTCTTTCCGCACGAGTGCGGCCAACTTTAATATCAACCTGTTCAGTATCAACCTGGGCATTTGTTCATACTTTTGAGAAAATATAAACTGATGAAGACTGGAATGGCAACGAGGTGTATGGCCTCCTGTATGCTGGTGATGGGTGTGTTGACTTCTTGTATCAAGAATGACATACCCTATCCTTATATAGAGGGAGTGATACAGTCCATGGAGGTGGAGAACATGATAGGTGATGCCAAGATAGACAAACAGCGACATGCTGTGGAGGTGGTCGTTGACGAGAATGCCAATCTGAAATCCATCGTTGTCACTAAACTTGTGGCAAACCAGGAGGCGAGGATTTACCCAGAGGAGAGTGCCTGTGCCAACGCCTCCCAGTTCCCCGACTTTAGTTTCACCTCCCTGGATGACCTGCCAGGCAATGCCAATACGACTTTGGATTGCTCCAGTCCCATCACCATCTTGCTGCGCACCTATCAGGACTATGTCTGGACTCTGAAGGTGACTCGCGAGGTAAACCGCGTGGTGAGCGTGGAGCACCAGGTGGGAGAGCCTCAGATTGACGAGCAGACACACAACGTCATCGTGTATGTGGACAAGAAAAGTTGCACCCTGGACGACATAAGGATACTGGAGCTGAGCCTGGAGGGGAGCAAGGCGAAGGCTTTGCCCGACCCGTCCACCGTCAGGGACTTTACGCGCCCTCGCACTTTTGAGTTCTACCGTGACGAGCAGTATGTGGGCACCTGGACGGTGGACGTGCAGTTTACCGAGCAGACATCTTCCGCTGGCTCGGTGGATGTATGGGCCAAAAAGGCCACGCTGAATGGAGGCATGCGCAGTGGGGCAACCCCCATAGTGGAATATAAGAAGGCCAGTGAGACGACCTGGACCAGGGTAGATGAGGCGGATGTGAAGAAGTTGTCGGCCACATCATTCAGTGCTGAGATTCATGGCCTCACGGATGGGACGGACTACGAATGGCACGTCATCGTGGATGGTGTGACAGGCGCGACGGCCAAGTTCACGACAGAAAAGATTGTGGGCATTCCCAATTTAAACTTCGACACATGGACCCAGAAGGGTAAGAACTGGTATGCTAATGGTGTGGCAGACAATTATGACGACCCTGATGCCTTCTGGGCATCAGGCAACGAGGGCGTGACCTCCACACTGGCAGGAGGCAAGGACCCCATCACCGTTCCCGTGGAGGGCAGTGAGGCATACAGGGGCAAGGCCGCCAGGATGACCAGCCTCACGGGTGTCCCCCTGGTGGGTGCGGCTGCGGGCAACTTGTTTGTCGGTAAGTACAAGACCAATATAAGCAATCCGTCAAGCAGTCCTCAGTTTGGCCGTCCGTTTACCGGTGCCCGTCCGCTCAGAATGGCCGGCTATTACAAGTATCTCTCCATGCCCATCACGCATGAGGGCAGCGTGCCAGGTAACCTGACCATGGACCAGGGGCACATTTATCTGAAGATTTGGGATGCCTCGGGCAATATGTTTGGATATGGAGAGTTTATTATACCAGAGACGGTGGACGAGTACCAGCGTTTTGAGTTTGATGTTAAATATACCGACTTGACTGCCAAACCAGCCATGATGACCATAGTGGCAACCTCAAGCCGTTATGGGGGCGAGTTCAGCGGTGCGCGTGTCTGTGGACAGGTGGGCGCAGGCAGCACGCTGTGGGTCGATGAGTTCGAACTTCTGTACGAATAAACAGTAATGAGTAGGAAAAGATACATTTGGGGATTGTTTCCTCTTCTCTCGCTTTGTCTTTGCGTCACGGGATGTCGTGAGCAGGCTGACCTGGAGGCTGAGGGGGGACGTTTTGAGATTACCATTCAGGAGAAGTACACTTCTCCGCAGACACGCATTCGCCCCTATGAGGTGACGGATGAGTTGAAGAGGCAGTTCACGCTGGACATTACTGATGAGGGTGGGCGCACCTGTTTTGAGGGTACAATGGAGAGTTATGCCAGTGCCACTCCAGCCTTGAAGCCTGCCACCTATTTGCTCACGGCCTCGTTTGGCGCCAACAAGCCTCTGGCCTTGGACGAGCCCTATTACTTGGCAGAGCAGACTGCCGCTGCTATCCAGGCCGGTCGCGTGACCCCTGTGACTCTGGAGTGTACTGTGGGAAATGCCATGGCCACATTTGCCTTTGCCGACCCAGACCAGGCTGGGGAGTTGCTGCAGGACTACACCATTGAGAGCCGTGTGGGGAGCGAGAGTGTGTCTTGCATGGTCGATGACGGACGCAATCCCTACTTCAGGGAGGGTGCGAATGTGGATTTCTACCTGAATGGAACCACATCGGATGGCAAGACCGTGAATTATAAGTTTGCTTCCATAGCAGGTGCCAGGAAACAAATGAACTACAAATATACCTTGCATATAGGTGGGGCCACAGAGGGAAGTGCCATCTTAGGCATCACCGTAAGCACCGTGGTCGAGAGTGTCAGCCTTAGCGAAACCATCCCGCAGGAGTGGTTGCCCAAGGCAAAACTTTCTGCCGTGGGCTTTGACGAGAATGGCACTATGGATTACTGTGAGACGGAGGATGCCAGCGCGAAGGTTAATTTCACGGCATTGCGTCCCGTGGAGGAGGTCGAGTTCACCCTGGCTCTCAAAGACCAGAACCTGGCATCGCTCAACAAAACCTATCTGTTGTCAGAACTTACTGATGAGGACAGGCAGAGGTTGACGGCAGCGGGTATCGTCCTGCCCGAACTGGGCACTACGTCAGGTGCGCTTGACCTTTCGCCCATGGTGTCAGCCCTCCTGTGTGCCAACGATGGCGGCACAGTGGCCAACAGCATCACCATGCGCGTGAAGGCCAACCATCGTTGGAGTGACAGCAAGACTTATACCGTGAATGTGCGCAGACCTGAATTCTCTATCACCGTGGATGAGCGTGACTCCTGGTCTAAGGAGTTTGCCGTGCATGACTTGCAGGTGGCCCAGGGTAATGCTGACCGCTTGAAAGCTGGCATGACTTACCAATATAGCACGGACGATGGAACCACCTGGCATGACTGCAACTCTGGCATGAAGCAGAAGTTCATCTCGCATCCCGAGCAGAAGGCTTACAAGGTGCGCGCCATCTATCGCTCTACTCTCGTCTCAAATGTGGAGGACGTGACATTGGAGACTCCCACACAGTTGCCCAACTCGGATATGGAGGAGTGGACAGATGAAAATTATAGCCAGAGCTTTTATTGTTTTTATCCTTGGAAAGGAGATAAAGGAAACTGCCACTGGGATACTAATAATACTTGGACGACAAGGCATCGTTGGAACTCATCTAATGCGGTAAGAAAGGAATATAATGGATTTCATGCCGTTTCATATGTGCCAGGACGTTCTGGCTTGGCAGCAGAGATAAGAAATACTGCTAATGGACGCGGAAATACTGTGACCATCAGATGGGAATGGGGACATTCGGAATTGACAATAAACAAGGTAGCAGGAATGTTGTTCTTGGGTGAGGCAAATTGCCAAAAGAAGGGCGATGATGTCAATGGAAAGGATGAGTTCTCGATAAAAAAGAATGCAAATTTCAATAGCCGTCCTACAGCGTTGAACTTTTATTATAAATACAAGCCTTTGGATGGTGATGCGTGTAAGGTGTATGTCGAATTGCTGGATAAAGATCAAAAGGTTATATCTTCGAATAGTTATTCCAACACCAAAGAGGTGACAGATTGGGGCAGTCCTGTGATGCTGGAATTGCCTTATAATGAGTCGAACCTGTATGAGAAAGCATGCTATATTTATGTGGAGTTTGACTCGACGGACAAACCTGGCGATGGGATGAAGTACAATGCAGGTCCTTATAAATATTATATAAATCAAGGCAAAGACGAGAAGACTCATAGTCAGGCATTGGTTGGCAGCATCTTGACCATTGACGATATATCATTAGTGTATGACAAGTAAGACTAAGACAATAAAAAAGTGGGTGGCACAGGCACTCTGCCTGCTGACCGTCCTGGTGGGCAGTTCCTGCTCCAGTAATATAGGGGCTGATGTGGAAGCGACAGGTATGCTGCATGTCTTGCCCATAGGAGTGAAGATAGACGAGGACGTTCAGCCCATGACCCGAAGCGTGGATGAGACCTTGCAAGTGGACATCATGCAGGGCTCAACTGTGATACGTAGTTATGACGCTGGCAGCAAGGAACTCGACGGGCTCATCAGCCTGCCTGTGGGCAATTATACTTTGTATGCCCATACGCCAGACATGGGAGAGGCTGCCAATGATGAACTGGGTGCACCCGCCTATTCCGTTAGTCGTGCTTTCAGTATCATCGCCGACAAGACCACCACCCTGGGCAACCTGGAGGCCGTGCAGGCAAACGTGGGTGTCCTGTTCCAGTTCCAAGAGGATGACTTCAGTGCTTTCACTTCATTCTCCTGCACCCTGACATCTCCTTCCACAGGACGTAGTGTCACCATTCCCGGAGTTGATAGCAGGTCATTGACCTATTTTAATGTCCCTTCTGATGGGGTTTTGCGGTACAGTTTCCGTGCCACCAACCAGGATGGGGAGACCTTTATCTCTGCCACGAAGGAAGTCTCTGTGTCGAAAGCTGGAAACATTTATGTGTTGGTAAACTGGGATTAGGCTGTGTCCTCGTAGCGCTTAGGTAAGTACTTCTATCCATTTTCCGGGTTATGGATAAATGTGCTTATCTGTGTGTGTCATTATGTGGCCAGAAAAAGTTAAGGTGCTTAGTTGGCCATCGCAGTAGTACTCCCTTTTCCATCGCAAGGTGCTTACTTTGCTTTCGTAGTATTACTGCCTTTTTCTTGTGGTCACTCCAAATGTTCATGAGTCACGCCCAGGGGGGGGAGCATGGAAATTCTGCCAGCCTATACTGTTTGGCCCAGTCCTTAACCACCCCATCATATTGGGTGACGGTTAGGAGGCGAGCCTGCCTTGGCGAAGTATCTTAGGATAGTTGGCGAAGTAACTTAGGATAGTTGACGAAGTATCTTAGGATAAATGGGCAAGTATCCTAACATACTTTGCGGTGTTCCACTTTTTTGGGGGGCGAGGGTGGTCACAGGTTTCTGTAATTGAGGAGTTCTATGTCCCCGTTCCTCGTTTCCAGCGTGCCTGTATAGATGACGGCCCTCCTTGTGATTTCTGGCGTAATCCAGTTGCTCGCCTTCTTGAGCGAGTTCTCAAAACTTGGGTTGTAGGTCATGGCACTTTTTACCTCAAAAGCTTGCATGCCCTGCTGGTTGCCCATTAGGATGTCTATCTCATTTTGGTTGGAGTCACGGTAGAAGTACAGGTTGCTCTCCTTTCCTTCGTTGAGGCGTCTCTTGAGCAGTTCCGTGACGATGAGGTTCTCAAACAGATGTCCTCTCATACTGCTGAAGGCAAGTTGGCTGGAGTCCTCAATGCCCAGTAATGAACAGGCCAGCCCTGTGTCGCAAAAGTAAAGTTTCGGTGCCTTGGTAAGTCTCTTCCTGCTGTTCTCGTAGTAGGGTGGCATCAGATAAATGATGTAGGAGGCCTGCAGGACTGACAGCCATGACTGTATGGTCTTGGCATTGACTCCCGTCTCGTTGGCCAGTTCAGAGGCGTTGAATGCAGAACCGATTCTGCCCGCGCAGAGCCTTAGGAAGGTGTTGAATGTCATCAGGTCCTTGATGTTCAGTATCTCGCGTACGTCCCTTTCAAGGTAGGTTTTTACATAGGCGGGGTACAGGAATTTGGGAATGTTCCTTCCGCTGCGTATGGCGGGGTATAGCCCCTCGTACAGCAAGCGGTCGGTGTCATCAAGGTCACAGCCATCCCGCAGTTCCTTGTAGGAGAGTGGCAGGAGTTCAAACACGCCGGTGCGTCCGGCCAGGGATTGTGACACCTTCCTGAGAAGCGCGAAGTTAGAACTGCCCGAGAGCACATATCTCCTCTGCGGCTCGCTGTCCACGATTCCTTGTATGTAAGACAGCAGTTCGGGCGTGTTGTGCACTTCGTCCAGGACCATTCCCTCCTTGTGCATGTTCAGAAAGCGCACGGGGTCCTCGGTGGCCAGCCTTCTCGTGTCAAGGTCTTCCAGTGAATAGTATGGCAGGTGTTCAAACAGGTGCCTCAGCATAGTGGTCTTGCCTGACTGCCTGGGGCCGGTCACTGTGATGACGGGGAAGTATTTTGAGGCTTCTTGGATGACTCCCTCTATCTCTCGGTGGATGTAGATGACACTCATAAGTTATGCAAATTTGGAATGCGACTACAAATTTACATAAAATGTGCGTGGTGGCCTAATGTTCGGCCCCCCTTTTATGCGTATGCCGGGGCCTTACTCCTCGCCACGCTTGCTCAGTTGCTCCTTGAGCCACTCGTCTATGGGACGGCCCTCGTTTCGCTCGAAGCAGGAGCGCACGGTCTTGATGGTGCCGAAGCCCGCGTCACAGCAGTCTGACAGGGTGGTGGCCTCACCCTTGCGCACCATGCGCTTCAGTTCCTCGATGCGGAAGGAGTTGATGTACTCGTGCGTGTTGTAGAACCCCTGGCTGCGCACGCTCTGCAGTACCAGGTGCCTGTTGTAGCCCACAGCCTCGCACAGGCGGTCACGCCCGAAGGTGTTGTCCTTCCATTCCTCCTTGTGGTTCTGCATCCACGACTGTATGCGCTGGAACCGCAGGAGGTTGGCCTCGTTGAAGTCCTCCTGCTCGGCCTTGGCCACCTCCTCGGGCGCAGGCTCCTTCTTGACCTCCTTGATGACAGGCTTGGGCAGGTTGATGGCCATGGTCTCCAGGGTGCGGAAGGCCAGGTAGAGGTTGAGCAGGGTGAAGATGATGAGGTATATCATCACGAGCGTGATGTTATAGTACACCGCACACACGCAGTAATACACCGCCGAGATGCCCAGAGCCAGGCAGTAGCCCAGCATGTAGCGCGGGACATCGGAATGCCTGGCCATGCGGTGGGGGAGGCGGAAGATGTTGACGATGTAATAGATGCTGAGTGCCATGGATGCCAGGCGCAGCCACACGCCCGCGTTCTGGAAGTTGTGCATGAGGTCGTCGGGCGAGAGCAGCACCACCTGCTTGCCTCCGAATATCATGGTGCAGGCATACAGCACAATGAGCACGATGGCGGGTCTCGCATAGGCCCACATGCGCTTCCACTGCAGGAAGGCCGGCATGGGTATGCTGAGCGGATAGATGGACTGGAGATAGCACACGGCCACCAGCAGCAGCATCATCAGCGGGTGCAGGGCCCCTGGCTGCTTGGCACCTATCGTGGCACTGAAGCATGCGGTGGCTGTCAGGGCAAATCCGAAGATGCCATCAATCCAGGCCAGGCAAAGGTACTCGACGCGGTGGCGGGCATAGAGGCCCAGTACGCATGTGATCACAAGGTGCGCTGTGGCACAGCAGGATATGATGAGCAGTATGGCTGTGGCAGACATAGTTTCAAATGTAACTGTTGGTTGATTATATGGGCAAAGATAGTGCTTTTTTGCCTTTGGGGCGCAAGGATGGGTCAGGCTATGACGCAAAGATGCGGAAAAATCTCCTTGCGCGAGTATATTGTGTGACAAAGATTTGCCTTTCCGATAAAATGAGTTATCTTTGCAAGCAAGAAAGAAAGGTAGAGCGACATGGCAAACTTCATCAATTGAGCAAGGCCCCTTTCTCTGACAAGGTGCGCATGACCTTCATGCAGTTGCCCCTGTTCAGCAAGG
>CAVKOT010000085.1:0-11335 GCA_963658045.1 Opitutia bacterium UBA4654 | reverse complement strand
TGCCCCGCAAGGACACGGCATCCGGTGAGTCTCTCACCCCAAGGTTGACAGAAAAACTGGATGTCAACAAAAACAGGGTGAGTCTGGGGAAAGTGTCTATCTGTCCAGGGTGACTTTGGCACTTGTGTCCACTAATCCAGTTTATGAAAGAGAAAAGTGTCTAGTGAATCCAGGAAAAGACATGGTACACCGATATAAACGAATCAAGACTCAACTGTACAAGGACCTGCAGAATGAGTTCAAAGAAGACTTGAAGGTATGGAGAGCAACCATAGACTCCAGCCTTTGTATTCGTTTCCAAGAACCATCCATGCTCTTTGATGAAAACAAAGCTGTGTTAAAGCAGCCTTTCAAAGATATCCTGAACGACTTCTTCCCTCGCTACATCAAGGTACTTAACCGTCCTGAATACAAAGACAACATCGTCGAGATACGAATTGAAGGACATACCAATAGTAACGGCGGGTACTTCCATAACATGGAGTTATCGCAAAACCGCACTCGCTCGGTTCTGGAGTATTGTTTTAGCCTGATGAGTCCAAAACAGATTATTTGGGCAAAAAGTCTGATTACGGCCAATGGCCTGTCATCCAGTCAGCCAATTCTCGTGCATGGTGTAGAAGATAAAAGTCTATCAAGACGTGTCGAGTTTCGTGTAAGGACAAATGCGGAGAAACAATTGGAAGAAATTGCAAACAAAAGATCCAATGTGGAGCAATGAGTGACATTTATAGCATACTGAATATCAATTCGGGCTTTATCCAGGATTTTCATCTGTTGGCTGACCGTGTTGCTGACCACCAAACAGAAAAGGTGATCAACAAAAACGTGCGTGCGCTGAAGCAGATAGAAGAGCGTATGTTCGTTGATAAAGGTCTGAATGTCGCTCAACAATCCATTGACGAGATTATCAGTAAGGTTATCCGTATGGCTCCATCAGGAGATACCTCAATGGATAACTGGACGATAAGAGAGTTGCGCGTTGTTTCCTACTACCTGATGAAACTACGTGATGACAATGTTTGTTATCTATATGCACTCGACCTGCTTGACAAGAACTGGAAGAACATGTTCTTCAACGGTCTGGCCTTCTACCTTCTCAACTCGTGGCATAGTATAGAGCCTAATTATAGAGATTTAACTGGTCAGTTACTCATTCGAAAGCTTAACAGATACTCGGAATCCAACCGTAGATACAGTCTGTGGAAAAACCGAGCAAACTTTTTTGACAGTAATGGGCCAGTCAGGATGGCCGCTTTACTCAAAGCCAAGAACATGAGTATCGCGGAAGCTCCTTCTCTTCTTGGATTTAAGAATGCGTCCGTCAAACAGGCGTACTATTCAGATGTTATCGTGAAGTATGTGGAAACCAACCATATTACCGACCTCGACAACATTGGGCAGGTGTTTGAACTGCATAATCTCGACAGAACCAAGAAACTGATATTCGCCTATCTGGTAGAAACAGAAGAGCGAATCGGTGACGGCTTGCGCCGTGCCCAACTTTGTCGTTTTGCCAATACACAATTAGGGGATGTTACTTTAGCATCCTCTTGGGCTCCGTTTACTGGGGCTACCGAGAAGGAAGCCCAAAGACTGAGAAAGGCGATGGAACTAGTTAATATGTGGTTCTTACAACAGATTGTAGAGTCCTTCTTTGAAATTTGCGTCCAAGATAGAGAACGTAAATCTTTCTGGCTAAAATACGTGCAGAATCGAAACATTACTCGCTTTAAGATTATTGGTTCAACTGCCGTTAAACGATTATTGCAGAGTAACAGCAAAATAGGAAGTATGCTCTTACGTCACTTCATTGAAACGAATTCCTACTCTTCACAAACCTCGGCGCTTGCCCTATTTATGAAGAACAAGATGTTCGTGGAATTTTCTGATACAGGAGCATTGTATGTCTATAATCAGACACACTCAATGGTCAAGAAAGTCACCAATGCCAGATATGGCATATCTTCTACGAAGGATTTGAAGATTCCATCAATGAACGTGTTGATTGAGACGAACACTTGGGGGGGCTACTATTATTATGAAGAAGGACGTATGACGCACCAAGGTTATTGGCAGCAGCGTTTGGAAGGATGGCTAAATCAAATGGTGCTATCTTCTGAAAATAATAGTGTGTCATTCCTGGATCAGAAAAATGATGACGTATTCAAAGCAACGCCATTGCCCGCAGAGAACTTCAATCCTTTGGCAACTAACTGATATGGCAAAGGAGGAAAAGAAATTCGCAGAAAAGAAAGAGGACTCATTTCCTCTTGAACCTGAGCCAGTCGAGTTCAGATATAAGATTGCGAGCAAAGTGCTCGAAAACGGAGTGCGTATGGTCACCTATGCGAAAGGATTATACCGAACCATTACGAACTTATCAAGCCATTTGCCTTGGGGCAAATATCGACAGGAAGCATTGGGATGAAAAAGGTCTCTATGAGATTGTCCACACTATGGTGCTAATACCAAGTCCATCGGCTTCATAAGAATATCGAACGGTGAAGTAATCTTTAAAGAGGATTTGTACGTGGCTGGTAAAACAAAATATAAATTGTACTGATATGCTGAGACTGAATTATAACGATATAGGAATAGCGTTCTCCGTCAATATGGATGGACATGACATCCATTTCCGGGAATGGGGGGCCACTGATGATTGCATCTATTATCAGCCCCTTTCTGCCCTTGTAGATAATGGTCAGGCCAGATTCCACAAGAGTGAGTGTACTGTACCCTACGAGAACCTATATCTACTTGATAGTGACGAGAGGGCGATTCTTGGCATACCAGAACCATATGATAAAGCAATGAGACTGCATGGCGAAGGCATGCTAAATAGTCAAGATTTCGAATATAAGATAGAGTTCCTGACTCATATCCCTGATGGTGACTTGCTGGTATGCGAAAGAAGTGGTAATATCATTATCACCAAGGACAAGAAGTATATGTTGTCTGAAGCCCAATACGAGTTAGTCAATCGTGTAGAAGCATTCAATGCAGTGCCGGAGGAACAAAAGACGACAGACTTTAATCTTCGTCAGTTCTCTGACATCAAAGCCCTTGCCATTCAAGCAAGCTGTGAGATGGACAGCTCCTCCAAAATGAGAATGTATATGTGCCTGAGCGTATCAAAATAGAAATAGGCCGAGATGAAGAAGGCTTTACGGTTGATCCAGGCATTGACATCGAAGAGAGCGACAAGTTTCAGATGACCTTCGACCGTATGCGAAAGGTGCAAGGTGTTTATCCTGTTCAACGTGAAAACGGTGAACGGGTTCGTGTGGTGCTCAATCCCGAACAGAAAGAGAACCTAAGTCATATTAAGAGTGGCGGAAGACACAAGACAATAGAAGAACTGCAGACCATAGTTGAGCATCCAACGGAATACTTTGACCCAGATGTTTTCGACCTTTCTGCCCTGTATAGCGATCGTGTGATAGAAATTGGTGTGTATAAGCCCAAATTCTATCCGTTTGTATGCCCATATCAGTCGTGTTGGATTGCTGGCGCCACTATTGAGACACCTCAAAATGGTACCACAAAGCTTACTATTGGCAGCGAGGAAGAACTGGAGGAATTAAACCAGGCTATCAGCGTGTCAGAAGAGAAGAACAGTGGCATTGTAGAATACAATGATACGCAGATAGACATCGATGATGCCCGATTCCTTGCCGAAACTGCAAAAAAACAGTTGCTCTCTCCCAAGCAACCTGTTGCGACAGACGACAATCAATACGATAATAGCCGAAAAGTGCTTATTATCAAGGAGAATGCGGAAGACACAGAGTTTTCGGTCAAAGAGGGAGTGATTGAACGTGGTGACAAATACACCTTGTTCAAAGATCCCTACCTGCATGAAAACTTCCAGTTGAAGTCACACCAGGAAGAGGGCGTGGCATGGTTGCAGCATCTGTACAAGAGCAAGGCCAGTGGTTGCCTGATGGCAGATGACATGGGATTGGGAAAGACCCTACAGATTCTCTATCTCATTGATTGGCATAGCCGTAAATATCCAAACCACAAGCCATACCTGATTGTTGCTCCTGTTTCTCTTTTGGAAAACTGGGAGAACGAGTATAACCGCTTCTTTATGGCACCCCGACTGAGTATCACACGCTTGACATCGAAGAACGTACCTCGTCAGTTTGACAAGACTGCGGTGAAAAAGATGCAGAAGATGGACATCATCTTGACTAATTACGAGTCGCTGCGTATTGCCCAGCTCAACTTCTGTGCGGTAGATTTCGACATAGTTGCTCTGGATGAAGCCCAAAAGATTAAGTCACCAGGTACACTAGTGACCAATGCTGCCAAAGCTTTGAAAGGCCGTTTTAAGATTGCCATGACAGGTACACCTGTAGAGAACTCACTGCTCGACCTGTGGTGTATCATGGATTTCTGTGTGCCTGGACTGCTTGGAAATGCCAAAGCATTCGCAGCACTGTACCAGAATCCTTTGAAGAAAGAAGACACGGACATTGTGGCACTTGGCAATGAGATCCACGACAAGTTGGGAATCTACTTCATGCGCAGATTGAAAAAAGATGCGGCAAAGGATTTACCCGAAAAGATTGAACTTAAGCAACAGCAGGAAATGCCAGAGGTACAATCGAATACCTATAAGCGTGTGGTAAATGAATACGTATCAGGTGCACAACCCAATATGCTGTTGACCATTATGGATATACGCGAGGTGTGTGAACATCCTTATCTCTACGACTCTTCCTTGCCCAAACACGACTTGCAAGAACTGGTTGAATCTTCGGCCAGACTCCAAGTTACGATTGCTTTCCTGGACAGAATCAAAGCCAAGAATGAAAAAGTCATCATCTTTGCAGAACGCAAGGAGACGCAGAAGATGTTGTGGCGTATCTGTCACGAACGTTACGATGTAGATACTAAAATCATCAACGGAGATACCCCGTCGATACTATCCAGACAGACACCCAATAAGCAATCCCGACAAGCAAGTATAGACGAGTTCCAGTCGGTTGACGGCTTCAATGTGATTATCATGTCTCCTGTTGCAGCCGGTATGGGTTTGAATGTCACAGCGGCTAATCATGTGATTCATTACAGCCGACACTGGAACCCTGCAAAAGAGAACCAAGCCACCGATCGAGCCTATCGTATTGGTCAAGAGAAGGATGTATTTGTCTATTATCCAATGGCTGTAAGTAAAGAGTTCAAGTCGTTTGACGAGACACTGGATGAACTGCTGTCACGTAAGACTTCACTGGCAACCTCTACTATATTCCCTACAGAACGTGTGGAGGTAAGGCAAGAAGAACTTGGTCAAATGTTATTTGGAGCATAATGATTCCCACAAGACAGACCCAAGGCGCTTACTTGCCCATCGCAGTACTACTGACCTGGCCATCGCAAGGTGCTTGCTTGGGCATCGCAGTACTACTGACTTTTTTTGTTAGCCTCTTGTTGATGCTACGCCACAGACTTTTCCATGCGAACAAAAGATCCCCATGGGACATTTCACGCACATGAAATGACCCATGGGGAGTATGCACCTGGGGCACAACAAAAATAGTTACTCTGCTGTAAGGTGCACGACCTGAGTGCGAGGCTCGTTATAGGAATTCTGCAAGTTGGCAAAATCCGTCAAACGGTCTTTACGGACACCCTGCGTGAAGGTGAAACTACCATTCATAGAACTTGTGGAGCCAACGTTGGGCGTGAAGGTGATGCAACTCCCATAACCCAGGTCGGGATTAGGAGCCGATGCATCAAGTTCCTTCGGCACAAACTTCAAACCGTATGTAAGCGACACAGAGGCACCCCGCTGCTCGGCAAACTTTACCCGATAGACCAGCACGCCCTTTGTGTTTTTGAAATTGCGCAGGCCCACCTGCAACGATGTCTTGGCCATCGGGTCTGTCACCTCGTCCATAGTGATGCACTTCTCTGCGGTCACCTCCCTACTCTTGTCCTCAGCGTCAGTATGCAGAGTGGCTGTTATCTGCATGGTCGCAAGCGTCTGGTCGTTGGTGACCAGATAATAGGTGAAGTAGCCTGAAGTGGGCTTCGGTGAAGGCTCGGGGTCATCATCGCCACAGGCCGTCAGCATTGAGAGGCTTGCCACAAATGCGAGGGCAAGCACGAGAAAACTTTTTCTTTTCATATCTTATCTGATATCAAACGTTTATGTCAATGTGTGCGGAACTCATCGCCTGCCCGTAAAATAAGTTCAGTCCATACGGTCACGATAGTCCTCATAGGAATAGCGGCGCAAGACCTCCCGTGTGCCGTCGGTGTGCTCAAGGATGATAGAGGGATGGGGGATGCCATTGAACATGTTGGTCTTCACGGTGGTGTAGTGCAACATGTCCTCAAAGACAACCTCGTCCCCCACCTGCAGGGGAGCCTCAAACCTCCAGCAACCCATATAGTCACCGCTGAGGCAACTGTTCCCGCCCAGGCGATAAACATAGCCCTGCACAGGCTTGCCTGCCTCGCGGTCAGCGGCATCCTGCCAGACATGCTCGGCGGGAAGGGCCTCGGCACCGCGCACGGCGGGCTGGTAAGGCATCTCCAGGCAGTCAGGCATGTGACAGGTGAAGGAAACGTTGAGAATGGCAGTCCTGATGCCATGGTTCTCGACCACGTCCACCACCTCTGAGACCAGGCTACCCGTTTGCCACCCAAAGGCACTTCCCGGCTCCAGGATGACCTTGAGATGGGGATACCGCTGCCTCAGAGAGCGCAGGATGCGGATGAGAAGTGGCACATCATAGTCCTTGCGCGTCATCAGATGACCGCCACCCAGGTTGAGCCACTTCAACTGGGGAAACCAGCGTCCGAATTTCTCCTCCAGATGTTCCAGCGTGTGCTGCAGGGCCAGCGCGCTGCTCTCACAATGGCAGTGGCAGTGGAACCCCTCGATGCCCTGTGGCAACACATCGGGCAGCTGGTCGGCAAGCACGCCGAAGCGGCTTCCCGGAGCACAGGGATTATAGAGCTCGGTCTCAATCTCGCTGTATTCGGGATTGACACGAAGCCCCATGCTCACCTCATGCTCGTGATAGTCCAGCACCTGGGAAGCAAAACGATGATACTGCGAGAGAGAGTTGAAGGTGATGTGCCCGCTACAGCGCAGTATCTCGGGAAAGTCCTCATGGGTATAGGCAGGACTGTAAGTGTGGGCCAGCGAGCCAAACTCCTCCAGGGCGAGCCGTGCCTCGTAAGGGCTGCTGGCCGTAGTGTGGCTGATGTACTCGCGCATGATGGGGAATGTCTTCCACAACGCATAGGCCTTGAAGGCGAGGATAATCTCCACGCCACTCTCCCGAGCCACCCCCTGGATGAGACTGAGGTTGCGGCGCAGGAGTGACTCGTGCAGCAGGTAATAGGGTGTCATGGCTTAATACACAAGCCGCACATTGTCAATCCACAGCGTATTACCCACAGTGCCCACATACGCACCGCCATGGCTACTGTCAAACTTTACAATCAGGTGAGTGGGAGTCTCGTCGGCATCAGCCCAGCCCTCTTCCTGCACAGGCACGAGTTTGCCCTTGCTGTTCTTGGCGTAGAAAGCGCGGTCGCCCTCTATTAGGCCCATCCAGCTCTGGAAAAAGCTCTGGTGTGAGATGTCACCATAGTGGATGGTGAAGGACTTGTCCTCGACCCACCCGCTGGTGTTCTCTGAGAAGCGGTGACGCATGGTGCCTATTCTCAAGGCGTGGATGTTTCCGTCAGCATCCTCCCAACGCTTCTGCAGCAGGCACATGCACTCGCCCATGTCCTTGCCGGCCACCACCTTCTTCTTGCTGAATCCCGTCTCGCGGATGCGGTCGGCATCCCCCGGGTTATGGTACTTGTAGTCAAACTTCAGGGCCTTGGGACGCTTGGTAAAGGGTATTCCGATGCTCATCTTCGCCATGGGGTTTGAACTGCTGGTAATGGGCTCCTGCATCGTGCCCGTGTAGATGCTCCCGGCGGCCAGCACGCTGATGTTGATGATGCCGATGGCCTTGCACTTCACGATATGGGTGTAGAGTTTGGCACACTTGCCATGCCCAGGGTGCTCGTCGGGATACACGCTCACGTTGGTCTTCACCACACCAGCCACCTTGGCATACACATTACTGTTGGCCCAGGGGCATCCGCCCTGGTTGGTAAAGGCACGCTGGCCGTCGAACTTGCCAGTGGGCCCCACCTCATAGAGTGTCTGGTGCTTACCGCCCACCAGCACGCTCTCGCGTATGTCACGTGTTATCCATGTGTTGAAGTCGCCAAACTTAATCAGTTCTTCCTCTGCCGAGGCGCACATTGCCATGATGGCCAGGGCAGACGTAAGGAAAATCCTCTTCATCTCAGTCTGTTGTATATTCAGTTGATATTATATTCTCGTCAAAAAGCCTCGTTAAGGTTAAACTCCACGCCAGGCTTGTTCTTGGTCAGACCAAAGTCCACACGCAGGTTGACATGCTTCTTGAACTCCCACCTGAAGCCCACTCCCCCATTGGGAAGGGTCTGCCGGAAGTGAATGTTCTTGAAGTCAGGGAACACGTTGGCCATGCCAGCAAAGACCGCCATGCCAAACCTCTTGTACAAGTGCTGGCGCAGTTCCACCTGCCCCTCCATGATGTTCTTGTCACGGTAGCGGCCCTCATAGTAGCCCCGCATGTGGCTGCCCTCACCCACCATGGCCAGCATGGTCCAGGGCACCTTGTCGCCATAGTTGAACATGCCATGAACCTCGACGGCCAGCACACTGCCCTTCCATCCCTTCCTGTAGGCCGAGTAAGTGGCCTCGGTGCGCATGAAGCGGCTGCCCTTGCTCAGTTCGGGATAGAACATCTGCGAGACTCGCAGATAATTGCCACGCGTGGCATTGGTGGCGATGTCACGGCTGTCATACTGGATTACCGCGCCCGCGCCTGTGGACAGGATGGACTTGGCCTGCCCGTTGAGCAGGTCAGGACGTTCCACATCACGCGCGTTGATATTGTTGAGTTCTATCTGCGGGCCCATATAGAAGTTGGGCACGATGCGGAACAGGTAGTCACCACGGAAGTAGAACTGCAGTGCGTCATAGTCGCTCTTCTGGTCATTTCTGACTCCGTTCTTATAGCCTATGCCCCAGAAGTCTGTGGGCTGGCGCTTGAAACGCGCCTTGTAGGTCCAGCGCTGTGCGTCATGCCGCATATAGTTGTTGCCATTCAGCGTCACCAGGTACATGCCCGATATATACACAGAGAAGAAAGCGTTGATGTTGCTACGCTGCAGCAGGGAGTCACTACGGTCCCAGGAATAAAGCCCACTCACGCCTCCCCCGATGCCCAGGCTGGTGGTCTGGTTATAGGAAGGGCCGGCCAGGATGCCCCAGTCAAAACGCTTGTTGCCCTTGTTGCTATTCTGAAAATACCGCTTCAGCCTCCATCCGAAGCGGTGCTCCTTGGTCTTCTCCCGCCCACTCAGCACAGTCCCATTGCTCAAGAGGCTGTCCAGCCTCAGCAGGTCAGTGTCTGTCGCAGGTGTCGCAAGCAGGGTGTCCCGCGTCATACAATTGTCATGCACGCCACATACATGGACACCGTCCGTGCCGTTCCATATCTCACTCATGCTCCTCACATTCTGGCTCCCAAGAACCAACAGAGAGCATGCTAATAGGGTCTTTCTCATTTTCACGGCTGCAAAGTTACTGAAAAATCAAGCGTGCGCATTGGCCAAAAAGGGAAATCTAAGTACTTTTGCAAGCAATTGCGGTACAATGGCGGCGAAATGGAAAGGAACTTATCCCGAAAGGACAGGCCGCCCCACGACACACACACAAGCATGCTGACAGAAGAAAAGACAAACGCCCAGGACCTCCGCCTGCTGGAGATTCTCTCGCAGACATTCCCCAACGCCGACAGCGCGAGCACGGAAATCATCAACCTGGAAGCCATCCTCAACCTGCCCAAGGGGACGGAGCACTTCGTGGCTGACATACATGGGGAGCATGAGGCATTCCTGCATATATTAAGGAACGCGAGCGGCAACATCAAGCGCAAGGTCACCGAACTATTTGGCCATGTGCTCACCACCGCCCAGATAAGGGAGCTCTGCACGCTCATCTATTATCCCGAGCGCAGGCTGGAGATGGCTGCCGAGGATGCCTCGGAGGAGGAACTCGACGAGTACTACGCCTGCACACTCTTCCGCCTGGTACAGGTGTGCCAGTCGGTGAGCAGCAAATACACACGCAGCAAGGTGCGCAAGGCACTCCCCAAGCAGTTTGCCTATATCATCGAGGAGATGCTGCACGAGAGCCCGAGCGATGATGACAAGGATGCCTATTTCCACTGCATCATCGAGAGCATCATACAGACAGGGCAGGCCCAGAACTTCATCACCGCCATCTGCTCGGTCATCCAGCGGCTGAGCATCGACCAGCTGCACATCCTGGGTGACGTGTTTGACCGTGGGCCTGGCGCACACATCATAATGGACTACCTGATGGAGCGTGACAACTTCGACATCCAATGGGGCAACCATGACGCACTGTGGATGGGAGCAGCTGCCGGCAACGACTGCTGCATAGCCAATGTGCTGAGGCTCTCACTGCGCTACTCCAACATGGCCACGCTGGAGGATGGCTATGGCATCAACCTCGTGCCGCTGGCCACACTGGCCATGGACACCTATGCCGATGACCCCTGCGAGGGGTTCATGCCCATCACACCCGACGGGCAGGTGCCCCCAGGCATCAAGAACCGCATGCTCACGGCACGCATGCACAAGGCCATCACCATCATACAGTTCAAACTGGAGGCACAGATGCGCCAGCGTCACCCGGAATGGAAGATGAAGTGCCCCTTCAGCCTGGAGAGCATCGACTTTGCCCAGAAGGCATGTGTGGTGGACGGGAAAGCCTATGCGCTCAAGGACTGTAACCTGCCCACCGTGTCGCCCGACACGCCCACGACGCTGACCAATGCCGAGGCCGAACTGGTGAGGAGGCTGCGGCACTCGTTCCGCATCTCGGAGAAACTGCAGAAGCACATACAACTGCTCTTCTCGCACGGCTGCATGTATAATATATGTAATGGCAACCTGCTCTTCCACGCATCAGTCCCCATGAATGCCGACGGCACACTCAAGGAGGTGGAACTGTGCGGACACCGCTACAGCGGACGGGAGTTGATGCACCGCATAGGCATGTACATGCGCACGGCCTTCCAGCCCGACACGCCCAAGGCAGAGCGCAACAATGCACGCGACTACTTCTGGTACTTGTGGTGCGGGCCCGACTCACCGCTCTTTGACAAGGACCGCATGACCACCTTTGAGCGCTACATGCTTGAGGACAAGAGCACCTACCACGAGG
>CAVKOT010000084.1:0-11340 GCA_963658045.1 Opitutia bacterium UBA4654 | reverse complement strand
TTGGGGTCTTTCAGCCTCATCAGACGAGACTCACGGATGCTGTCCTTCACATAGTACTTCCTGTCAACATCCGTCTCTAACACTTCACTTAGAGTTTTTCTGCATGAGGGAGGGACGGGGTCGGGAAAGGAGAACAGCACATCATCCCTGAAGCCCACGATGATTATGCGCTCCCTCTTCTGTGGGACACCATAGTCCAGTGCGTTCAGCACCTTTGCATAGACATTATAACCAAGAGCCTCCAGGTGGGAACGGATTACCTGAAAGGTTTTTCCTCCGTCATGCGCGGTCAGATTGCGCACATTCTCCAGCATAAAGGCACTGGGAGATTTCTCCTGCAATATCCTTTCTATCTCAAAGAACAAAGTTCCGCACGTCTCATTCTCGAACCCCTCCTTTTTTCCAATAATGGAGAAAGCCTGACAGGGGAACCCCCCGAGCAGGATGTCAAAGTCTGGGATGTCACGCGCATCAATCTTGGTGATGTCACCCGATGGGTATTCCCCGAAGTTTGCCTCGTAGGTCTTACAGGCATTTTTGTCGAACTCCGAGGAGAACACACAATGTCCACCCACAGCCTCGAACCCAAGCCTAATACCGCCAATCCCCGCAAACAGGTCTATAAAGCGGAAAGAATCCCAATTCGTATATTCTTGTTCCAATTTTTGAATCGACTTTACTGATATGCTATGACCAACACATTTCCAATTGCAAAGGTACGAAACCGTTTTCTAACAAAGCAACGATTACGGTATGATTTATCTCTTGGCAAGAACACCGGCCCCTCCCCACAGAACCTCACCGCATGGTGGTCTGTAAGAGGCAGCACGAGGCGATGGCCGGGGCATGCCCCTGCGATGACCGATGCATGCCCCTGCATGGACGTGCGCATGCCCTTGCGATGGCAAACGCAGCGGCATGCGTCCAGAGCAGGAAGGAGCAGCCGTCTGCCCACCACCTGCATGGACGGGGGAGAACAAATGGAGGCGGCACCCGCGAGAGTGCCGCCTCCATTGCTATACATTCGTAACTTGTCACGCCTCAGTGCTTGTGCCTGTTGGCACGCCTGGTGCGTATGTCGGCCTTCTTCTTGGCCGAGCCACTGCCGTGCGCGCCTGTGATGTACTGCTTGCGCTTGGCCTTGGTGCGCACCTTGCCATCATCACGGGATGCGGCCTTGTCATGCCCTCCCGCACGGAAGGTGATGCCTCCACCCTGGATGACGGAGTCTATGTCGTCTCCACCGAACTGGTTGCTCATTACTTGCTGTGTTTATGCAGCCCGCCTGGGGGACTGCCGGTTAATGATGAAAGAGGCGCACGCCCGTGAAGGCCATGGCGATGCCATACTTGTCACAGGTGGCGATGACATGGTCGTCACGCACGCTGCCGCCTGCCTGGGCGATGTACTGCACGCCACTCTTGTGTGCGCGCTCCACATTGTCCCCAAAGGGGAAGAAGGCATCGCTGCCCAGGGACACGCCCGTGTTCCCCGCTATCCACTCGCGCTTCTCCTCACGTGTGAGGGGTTCGGGCTTCTCGGTGAAGAACTTCTGCCACTCGCCCTCGGCCAGCACGTCCATGTAGTCCTCGCCGATGAAGAGGTCGATGGTGTTGTCACGGTCGGCACGGCGTATGCCAGGCACGAAGGGCAGGTTCATCACCCTGGGATGCTGGCGCAGCCACCAGTTGTCGGCCTTTGTGCCGGCCAGGCGCGTGCAGTGGATGCGGCTCTGCTGGCCAGCCCCGATGCCTATGGCCTGTCCGCCCTTGGCATAGCACACGCTGTTGCTCTGCGTATATTTCAGGGTGATGAGTGCCAGTATGAGGTCACGCATGGCCTCGTCGGGGAAGTTCTTGTTCTGGGTGGGTATGTTCTGGAAGAGTGCGGGGTCGTCCAGGCGCACCTCGTTGCGTCCCTGCTCAAAGGTGATGCCGAACACCTGCTTGTGCTCGATGGGGGCCGGGCGGTAGGCGGGGTCCATCTTGATGACGTTGTAGGTGCCCTTGCGCTTCTCGCGCAGCACCTGCAGGGCCTCGTCGGTGTAGCCGGGGGCTATCACGCCGTCGCTCACCTCGCGCTTGATGAGCGTGGCGGTGGCCAGGTCGCATGTGTCGCTCAAGGCGATGAAGTCGCCATAGGAACTCATGCGGTCGGCACCACGCGCACGTGCATAGGCACAGGCTATGGGAGTGAGGGGAACCTTCACGTCATCGACAAAGTAGATGCGTGCCAAGGTGTCATCCAGGGGCAGCCCCACGGCCGCGCCCGCTGGTGACACGTGCTTGAAACTGGCTGCCGCAGGCAGTCCTGTGGCCTCGCTCAGCTCACGCACCAGCTGCCAGCTGTTGAGTGCGTCAAGAAAGTTGATGTAGCCTGGACGGCCGTTGAGAACCTCGATGGGGAGTTCGCCTTCCTCCATGTAGATGCGCGAAGGCTTTTGGTTGGGGTTGCAACCATACTTGAGTTGTAATTCTTTCATAATGCTCCGTAAAAGGCGGTCTATTAAGAAGTGGAGCTGGAGGGGATTGAACCCTCGTCCAAACAGGGACGTACTGTGCTTTCTACACGCTTATCCTGGCCTTCATTTTCGTGCGCGAACAAGACCCAGGCCACCAATCCGCACCTTATCCTCTAAGTCTCGTCCCCGGTGCGAGGCCGCCGGAGACTATCCCCGAATTTGCTGTGCCACTATGCCAACGCGCTTCGGAGCAAGAGCTCGTTGAGTGACATCCCGTCCCGGCACCTGGTGCCGGGATTAAGCCAGTAACCTACTATACTTCAGTTAGGCAGCGAGAGCGTAGTTGTTTTCGCCAGATAAATCTTCGAGAAGCCATTGATTATAGAGAGCGACCACCGACTCTCTGCGTGCTTACACAACACCTCATCCTGCTGTCAAATCCATGTCAGCCCCGTGGTATGATGCGTGTCGCATTATGCGTGCAAAGTTACGGCATTTCCCGATAACGGCCAACAGGTCAGGGGGACAACTTTCCCCATCACGACAAAAACAAGGGGACAATGGAAGGCCATGCCGCCCACACATTATATAATATATACGCGCGTGAGAGTGCATAATGCGAAAACTTGGCCATAGGAACAATAAAAGGACGTGGGGAAACGTTATTTAACAGAGTACACCAACCAATCAGAGAACAAGGAGAAGAGAAGAGGAAATAATGATTCAAGAGATAAGCGTGGACAACGTGGTGCGGGACGGGATGAGCGGCATCGGGCGTCTGGTGAAGAGGACGTTTGACGTGACAGCATCGCTGCTGGCTCTCGTGCTCCTGTCGCCCCTGATGGCCACCATCGCCATACTGATAGCCAGGGAAGGGACGGGTCCCGTGCTCTTCAGCCAGGAGCGCATCGGACGGGGCGGAAAGCCCTTCCGCATACTGAAGTTCCGCACCATGCCCGTGGACTACGAGTCCGACGGGCCACACCTGTCAGCACGCAGCACCCGGGATGCCACCCCACTGGCCACACGGCTGCGTGACCACCACCTGGACGAGTTGCCACAGTTGTGGAACATCCTCGTGGGCGACATGTCGTTTGTAGGGCCGCGTCCAGAGCGCAAGTACTTCATCGACAAGATTATGGCCAACAACCCCGATTATGAGTACATCTACCTGATGCGACCGGGGCTGACCTCATGGGCCACCATCTATAACGGATACACCGACACCATGGAGAAGATGCTCATCAGACTGCAGATGGACCTCACCTATCTGCAGAAGCGTTCCCTGTGGATGGACACCAAGATATTATTCACCACTGCCAATTACATCATCAATGGAAAGAAGATATAACACAACATGGCGCTCGCTGATGCTGGCACTCGCCCTGGGACTCTGCACCCTGGGGGCAAGCGCGCAGAGCATGAGCGACAGCCAGATAATAGACTTTGTGAAGCAGGAGCAGGCCAAGGGCACCAGCCAGCAGGGCATCGTGACCAAACTGCTGCAGAAAGGCGTGACCACCGACCAGTTGCGCCGAATCAGACGCAAGTATGAGGCGGAGCAGAGCCAGATGGGAGCCGTGGATCTGAACAGCAACAGCATGCCCGGCGAGCAGGCCAACGGCACCAACCGCCAGCGCACCAACAAGGAGAAGGCGCTGATGCAGGCACACAAGCAGCAGGGCTACATGGTCAAGGGGCAGTATGAGAACCGCAACCTGACACAGAATGAGCGTGCCGAGGCCATGAACGATGCCATCGGATTTATGGACATCGACTCGCTCATCTACTACCAGAACTACTTCAAGGACGAGAGCCAGGTGTTCGGACGCAACATATTCAGCAACAAGAACCTCACCTTCGAGCCCAACCAGAACATGGCCACACCTGCCAACTACCGCCTGGGGGCGGGTGACAATGTGGTCATCGACGTGTGGGGAGCCAGCCAGGAGACCTTCGAGGGTGTCATCTCGCCCGACGGCGTGGTGGTCATCGAGGGCATAGGCCCCATCAAGCTGGCCGGACTCACGGTACAGCAGGCCAAGGCCACGCTGAAGAGCAAACTGGGCGAGCGCTACTCCGGTTGCCAGTTCAGCCTCTCGGTGGCCGACACACGCAGTATCCAGGTGCAGGTCGTGGGCGAGGTGGTGATGCCTGGCACCTACACGACGAGCAGCCTGAGCACTGCCTTCAACGCCCTGTATGCCGCCGGCGGCATCAACGAGACCGGTACCCTGCGTAACATCAAGGTATATCGCGGTGGCCGCCAGATAGGCACCATCGACGTGTATGACTTCCTGATGCACGGCCACAGCGCGGGCGACGTGCGGCTGGAGGACAATGACGTGATAGTGGTGGGGCCCTATGACTGCCTGGTGAACGTGCGCGGAAAGGTGAAGCGTCCCATGTTCTACGAGATGAAATCTACCGAGAGCGTGAAGCAACTGCTGGCCTATGCCGGCGGCATGGCGGGCAACGCCTACACCAAGAACGTGCGCCTGATGCGCAAGGCTGGCGAGGAGTACAGCATACACACCATCGACGAGTTCCAGATGTCATCCTTCTGTGTCAAGGACGGTGACTCGCTCTACGTTGACAGCGTCATCCCCCGCTACAGCAACATGGTGGAGGTGCGCGGGGCCGTGAAGCACCCTGGCCAGTTCCAACTGGGCGGCAACATACAGAGTGTGAAGGACCTGCTCAAGGCCGTTGACGGCCTGGCCGAGGATGCCTTCCTGAGCCGTGCCGTGATGCACAGGCAGAAGGAGGACCTCACGCTGGAGATGGTGTCGGTGGACATCGAGGGCATCATCGCGGGCACAAGCCCCGACATCGCCCTGCGCAAGGGTGACGTGCTCTTCATACCCAGCGTGGTAGATATGAATGGCGAGCGGACCCTCACCATCACAGGAGAGGTGCTCTACCCCGGCGTGTATAAGTTTGCCGACAACACATCCGTGGAAGACCTCATCCTGCAGGCAGGCGGACTGACAGATGCCGCCTCGCTGGCCAAGGTGGACGTGTTCCGCCGCGTGAATGACGCAAACTCCACCCAGGATGACGGCAAGATGGCCGAGGCCTTCACCGTCTCCATCGACAAGAACCTCCAGGCTGGTGACAGCACCCTGTCACTGAAGCCCTACGACGTGGTGGTGGTGCGCAAGAGCCCGTCCTACAGCGAGCAGCGCAACGTGACCGTGGCAGGCTGTGTCAACTTTGAGGGACAATACTCCATGACGAGCAACTCCTACCGCCTGAGTGACCTGGTGAAGGCAGCAGGCGGACTGACAGAGATAGGCTACAGCAAGGGCGCGCGCCTCAACCGTGTGATGACCGCTGACGAGCGGCTCCAGCGCGAGAGTGCCCTGCGTGCCGCCCAGATAGCCATGTACGAGGAGGCCATGCAGGATGAGAAGGGATATGACATGGGCCAGGCTGACTCGCTGCTGCAGATGAAGATGAACCTGGGCAGCACTTACCCCGTGGCCGTCAACCTGGACAAGGCACTGGCCGAGCCAGGCGGGCAGTATGACATTGTGCTGCGTGAGGGAGACCAGCTGGTGGTTCCGCAGTTCAGCAACACGGTGAAGGTGAGCGGTGAGGTAAGTTACCCCATCAGCATGAACTACAAGAAGGGCGAGCGGCTCTCCTACTACATCAAGCGTGCCGGCGGCTATGGCAACAAAGCCAAGAAGAAGGGCGTGTATGCCATCTACATGAACGGTGCGGTGGAGAAAATCAATAAGCGCAGCGCAAAGGACATACAGCCCGGCACCGAGATAGTGGTGCCCACCAAGCCGAAGTCAAAGCACATGGCCACAGGCGAGGTGATGGCCATAGCCAGCGGCAGTGCCTCACTGGCCAGCGTGATAGTGGCCCTGCTCAGCATTATCAAGAAATAAGGAGGAGGGAAAAAGAAGAAAGAAGGATTATCAGACAAGAAGATGGCCTAACCTCCCAGCCCCCTATGCAGGATAATTGGCAGAGCAAGGTCGCATATAACTTCAACAAAGAAAAGACAAGATGGAATCATTAGACATAATTTCCCTCATCAGGAAGCTTTGGACAAGGAAGAAGACATTCCTTATCGTATGGGCTTCCACATTCGGCCTGTCACTCTTGTGGGTTCTACCACAACCCAGATATTACAGGTGCAATGTGTCCCTGGCTCCTGAAGCCTATGGAGACAATGTAGAAGGAATCTCCTCGCTGGCATCTAACTTTGGAATCAATATAGGGGGGCAGGGAGCAGATGCCATTTATCCCCAACTCTATCCTGAACTTATGCAGTCTTCCGAGTTTGTCGTGGGACTCTTCTCCATCCGTATAAAGACATACGAAGGCAATATCGACACTGACTATGCCACCTATCTAAGGAGATATCAGAAGAAGAACTGGCTGACAGAGCCCTTCAGTAAAGCGTCCAAGGCAATTACCTCCTTGATAGAACATCGCAAGAAGGAAGTGATATCCAAAGACCATAAAATAAATCCTTTCAACCTCACAATGTCAGAGTATAGGATGATGAATCGCATCAGCAAGAAGATTTCCTGCTCCGTGGACCAGAAGACTGATGTCATCACCATTTCTGTGAAAGACCAGGACAGGCTTGTCTGTGCCCTGGTGGCCGACTCTGTCCGCCAGCATCTGCAAGATTTCATCACCACATACAGGACCAAGAAGGCCAGACTCGATGTGCTGCACTATCAGTCGTTATCCGACAGTTGCAAACGTGAATACGACATGTCGGTGCAGAAATACAGCAACTTCTGCGACTCAAACCGCGACCTTATCCTACAGAGCAAATTGTCAGAAAGAGACGAACTGGAAAACGACATGCAAATGAAGTACAACGCCTATTCTGCCATGCAGAACCAGTTGGAAGCCATGAAAGTGAAAGTACAGGAAAAGACTCCAGCCTTCACAACTCTCAAGAGTGCCACAGTCCCGCTGGAACCCGCTGGCCCCCGACGCATGACATTCACTGCCCTCATGCTTATACTATCTACGCTCATCACTTCGGGAATCATTTTGAAAAGTGAGATGCGCAAGATGCTCGTATTCTTCAAAGAATAAAAAGCCACACGAATTCCACAAAGGAAGCCAAAGAATGGGAAGTTTAGCCGCTGATATAAAGAACCTGTTTGGGCGCAAAGATATTTTTATCAATGTCTTTGTGCTTATCATATGGGGCAACATGCTGTTGGGCTACATGCGCGGAATCATCAATCACATCCCCGTCCTAGGCAACCACACCGATGCTGTCATTGCCCTCACAATAGTTCTCCCACTCATACTCGCACTACCAGCATTGTTTAGCCGGTTTCGTGTGTTTGACTATTTTTTCTTTCTTTTGATGGTCACAGCCTATCTTATGAACTATGCTTTCCATCCCGAGAACCAAGAGTACCTCAATGAGAATATATTCAAATGCCTATGCTTAGCCACTCCACTCTATTTTGTAGGTAGGGTTTGGGACATTGACAATTACTTCAAGGCAATGACCAGAATCTCCGTCGTATGCGTTCTAATGAACCTGTTCTATTTTCTGCATTATGCACAATCGGCAAAGAATATGGCCGAAGTCGCTGGAGACGACAACATGTACACAGCCTATCAGGTACTGCCACACGTTGTCCTGCTACTCTGGAACAGTCTAAGGAAGTTCAACATACTCTACACCATATCCACTGCTCTGGGCATTCTCTTTCTGCTTTCGTGCGGCACACGCGGCCCGCTGGCCTGCTTGGCATTCTTTGGCATGTGCTACTTTCTGTTCTTTATGAACTTTCGGCACGCGCTTCTGATAAAAATTATAATCATTGGAGTCTTGGGAGCCATATTCATGTTCTTGCAAGAGATAATTTCCTATCTGGCATTCACCTTTACTGGACTGAAACTCAGCACCCGGATATTGGACAAACTGGTGAGTGGAGAAATAGGTAATGACAGTGGACGCGCCACGCTGAAAGTGGCACTGAAACACTTTCTGGACACCTATGGAAACGCATGTGGGCTGGGGTATTTTGGCTCGCAGCGCTTTGGCTACATATATGCGCACGACCTGATACTGGACTTTCAGATATCCTATGGCTACGTTTTAGGAAGCATCATCCTGTTCCTGCTTTTTGCCCTATGTGGCTTGGCAATCGTGCGCAGCAAAACCCCAATGCAGAGGTGCTTCGTCATTGCACTCATTTCAATCACGCTCGTCAAGTTTTTCCTGAGCAGCACATTCCTTTACGACCTATATTTCTACATACTGTTGGGCTACTGCATCAGAATACTCTTCGAGCAAGAACCAAGACGCGAAAATGAAATTCAGCAAGCATAACATACTTTATTCCTTCGTCTGGAAACTGTCCGAGAGGTTTAGCGTGCAAGGCATCTCATTCATCGTATCAATATGCCTGGCACGACTCCTGCGCCCATCTGAATATGGCGAGATTGCGCTGATAATGGTTTTTATCAACACCGCCAATGTCATTATCGACGGTGGACTCAGCACGGCACTCATACAGAAGAAGGAAGCCAACAAGACGGACTTCTCCACCATCTTTTATGCCACGGTAATAGTGTCACTGGTTATCTATGCCATCCTATTCCTTTCAGCACCAGCCATCGCATCCTTCTTCCGCCAGCCATCGCTGGACCATGTGATTAAGGTGGTAGGCATTTGCCTGTTTGCTTACGCATTCAACTCCATCCAGCGAGCCTACATTTCCAAACACATGCTCTTCAAAAATCTATTTCTCTCAAGTTTGTCATCCACAATCGTCGCTGGCATCATCGGCATTGTCCTTGCTTATCGGGGGTATGGGAAATGGGCACTGGTGTGGCATTATATTGCCTCCAGCTACATCATGGCACTTGTGATGTTCGTTACAGTTAAATGGAGACCCGACTTTTCATTCTCCTTTACCAGTTTCAAGGCTCTGTTTGATTATGGGTGGAAAATATTCCTGTCCAACATCATGGTTTCCCTGTTTGTCAACATCAGGAGCTTGATTATAGGTAAGTTCTACACTCCCGCCTACCTGGCATACTTCGAGCGCGGCAAGCAGATGCCTGCTCTTATAATGGAGAACATCAACGCATCTACACAGACGGTGCTGTTTCCCGTATTTTCCGCCAACCAAGACAACTTACAGCAGGTAAGAAATATGGTGAGCCGAAGTATCAAGACGAGCAGCCTTGTAATATTCCCGCTTTTGGTGGGACTATTTGTAACGGCCAAGCCTCTCGTCATAACGATGCTCACAGAGAAGTGGCTCGCGACTGTTCCCTTCATACAGATATTCTGCATCGCCTATCTGCTCATGCCTCTGCAAATAGCCAATCTGGAGGCCTTGAAGGCAATAGGACGCAGTGATGTGATTTTGAGACTGGAAATAACAAAGAAGGTCTTGGAGGTTTGCATCCTTGTTGTCTCTGTCTTCATCAACGTGTACGCCATAGCCATAGGCGTTGTCATTTACAATTTCTTGTGCATATTCGTAAACACATATCCCAGCAAGAAACTGATAGGCTACACGACAGCCCAGCTTTGGAACGACATCTACCCGCCACTGCTTGCCTCTATAGTCATGGGGGTACCTGCCCTGTGCCTAACCTATTTGCCATTGAGTCATCTGGCAATCCTATCACTGCAAGCCATCACTGGCATCGTAATATACCTGGCCATCTGCATGACATTTAAGTTGGAAAGTTTTACATACATACGCGAGACGATTCTGAAAAGAAAAGAGTGACACTTAAAGAACGAAAAAGAACAATGAACGCACTTGATATAATATACATAAGGTATTTCGACAAGGATGGCAAGGAGATGACCATCGGAGGCATCCAGACATATATCACGCGCCTGGCCCACCTGGCCGTAAGGCTGGGGCTGCATGTGCGCATTTTCCAGTATGCCAACCAGATGTTCACAAGGCACATTGCTCACAGCATTGAGGTTATAGGTGTACCCCTCCCCCAAAAGCGACAGACTGCCGACAATCTGTATAAAGAGGTGCTTCTGAGCAGAGACAAGGGGGAATACTACATCAGCCTGTTTGCCACGGACACCCTCATCCCATCACATCCCGTCCAGCACTCCATCGCCATCCAGCACGGTATCTTTTGGGACATGGAGAGCAAAAAGCATCGCAGTTTCCTTCGCAGTTTCTTGAGCAGAACCATCGAGGCTTACCGTATCGTAAAACGAATGCGCAACGTAGAAGATGTCGTATGTGTGGACAACAATTTCATCTGCTGGCACAGGACTCAGCTGCATGAGAGAGAAGTAAACCTCATACCCATCATGAACTTTGCCGAGATTGGCCCCAAGGAGATGAGAAAGGAAAAGCAAGACTTTACCAGCATTGTCTTCGCACGCCGTTTCTTTGACTATCGGGGTACACGAATATTCACCGCTGCTATCAAAAGGCTGCTAAACGAGCAGTACAAGATAAGAGTCACATTCGCAGGAGAGGGTCCTGACGAGAAATGGCTAAAGGAGCAATTCGCCGGTTGTAAGGATGTTGCATTCACGCGCTACGACTCCAGCAAAGCCATAGAATTCCATTCTAAGTTTGACATCGCGGCAGTTCCCACTACAGGGTCCGAAGGAACGTCACTCTCACTGCTCGAGGCGATGTCCGCCCACTGCGCAGTACTTTGCACTAACGTGGGCGGCATGACCAATATAGTAATAAACAGGTTCAACGGCATAATGACCATGCCCACAGCCGATTCGGTCTATGAAGGTCTCAAACTTCTGCTGACCCACCCAGACACAAGAAAGGAAATAGCGTCCAGAGGCTATGAGACTGTAGCCGAATCCTTCAATCTTGCGCAATGGGAAGAGAAATGGAGCAAGGTGCTCACCTCCAAGA
>CAVKOT010000083.1:0-11402 GCA_963658045.1 Opitutia bacterium UBA4654 | reverse complement strand
GCTGCGCACAGAGCACCACCTGAGCGATGACATGCGCAAGAAGGTGGCCCACTTCTGCAACGTGGAACTGGAGTGCGTGATACAGAGCGAGGACATGCCCAGCATCTATGAGGTGCCCGTGGCCATGCAGGACCAGGGACTGGACGCTGCCATACTGAGGAAACTGGACATCCCCGTGGGAGAGAAGCCCCAACTGGGCCCGTGGCGCAGTTTCCTGGAGCGCAGGCGCAAGGCCACCGAGGTGGTCAACATCGGCCTGGTGGGCAAGTATGACCTGCAGGATGCCTACAAGAGCATACTGGAGAGCCTGGCTCAGGCCGGCACCTACAATGACCACAAGGTGGAGACGCACTTCATCAACAGCGAGCACATCACTCCCGAGAATGTGGGCGAGAAACTGGCTGGCATGGACGGCATCGTCATCTGCCCCGGATTTGGCCAGCGCGGCATCGAGGGCAAGATCATAGCGGCCAAGTACACACGTGAGCACGACATCCCCACCTTCGGAATCTGCCTGGGCATGCAGATGATGGTGATTGAGTTCGCCCGCGATGTCCTGGACTATGCCGACGCCAACAGCCGTGAGATGGATGTCAAGACTCCCCACAACGTGATAGACATCATGGAGGAGCAGAAGAACATCACCAACATGGGTGGCACCATGCGCCTGGGAGCCTATGACTGCCAGATCAGGAAGGGCAGCCGCACCTGGGAGGCCTATAACCACCAGGACTGCGTCAGGGAGCGTCACCGCCACCGCTATGAGTTCAACAATGACTATATAAAGGAATATGAGGCACACGGAATGCAGTGCGTGGGCACCAACCCCGAGAGCAACCTGGTGGAGATAGTGGAGATACCCAACCTGAAGTGGTACATCGGCACACAGTTCCACCCCGAATACAGCAGCACGGTGCTCAAGCCGCACCCCCTGTTCATGAGTTTCGTGAAGGCCTGCATAGAGAACAAGAAGTAAAACATCCCCAATAAGGAACATGGACAAAAACACAATTACAGGCTTTGTACTGATAGCCCTGGTGCTCATCGGATTCAACTGGATCAGCCGACCCTCGCAGGAGGAACTGGCCGAGATGGCACGCCAGGACAGCATAGCCACAGTACAGCAACAGCAAGCAGAGGCCCGCGAGAAGGCCGACAGACAGAAGGCCGAGCGGCAGGACAGCGCACAGAGCCAGGACAGCACCTCCATCTTCTTCGCACAAAGAGGTGGCAAGGGTGAGAACATCATACTGCAGAACAGCCAGGTGAGGCTGACCCTCTCGACCAAGGGGGGCATGGTGAGCAACGCGGAAATACTGGGCTACAAGAGCCGCAGGCGCAATGGCGACGTGCAGATACTCTCGCCCGAGGATGCACACATGACCCTCTCGCTGGCCGGGAAGACCGAGAACATCACCACCGATGACTACTGCTTCACACCTGCCGCACAGACCGACAGCACCGTGGACATGGTGCTGGAGCAGGGAGGCAAGCGGCTGACCATCAGCTACAGGCTGCGTCCCGAGAGTTACATGCTGGACATGGACGTCCAGGCCGAGGGACTGGCAGGATTCTTCGCACCCAATGCCAAGACCCTCTCAGTGAACTGGACTGACCACATACAACAGCAGGAGAAGGGATATGACTTCGAGAACCGCTACAGCACTCTCACCTACAAACGCAAGGGTGAGGGCACAAAGCACCTCAAGGAGACATCTGAAGACAGCAAGCAACCTGGAGAGGCCCTGGACTGGATTGCCTTCAAGAACCAGTTCTTCAGCGCCGTGCTCATCGCACAGCAGGACTTCACTGGTGCGGAACTGAAGAGCAAGCCCGAGGATGACAGCAAGAGCGGCTATCTGAAGACTTATGAGGCACAGATGGAGACATTCTTCGACCCCACAGGCAAGGAGCCCACACACCTGCAGATGTACCTTGGCCCCAACAAGTATCACACCCTGCAGCATCATGACAAGTTGTCATCGGGCAAGAAGGACCTCGAACTGGAGGAACTGGTAAACCTGGGCTGGCCCATTCTGAAGTGGATCAACCGCTGGTTTATCCTCAACCTCTTTGACTGGCTCACCTCCTTTGGCCTGCCCATGGGCATTGTGCTCCTGCTCCTGACAGTAATCGTGAAGGCCCTGGTGTATCCCACCACACGCAAGAGTTACATGAGCAGCGCGAAGATGCGTGTGCTCAAGCCCAAGATTGACGCGCTCTCGGCCAAGTACCCCAACCCCGACGACGCGATGAAGAAGCAACAGGAGATGATGCAAATCTACAGCCAGTATGGCGTGAGTCCCATGGGTGGATGCCTGCCCATGCTCATACAGATGCCCATCTGGGTTGCCCTCTTCAACTTCGTGCCCAATGCCATCGAGTTGCGTGGCGAGCGTTTCCTCTGGGCCAATGACCTCAGTGCCTATGACGACGTGCTGCACTGGAGCAAGGACATCTGGCTCATAGGTGACCACCTGAGCATCTTCTGCCTGCTCTTCTGCATCACCAACATCATCAGCACATGGGTAAGCATGAGGCAGCAGAAGGACCAGATGAGCGGTGAACAGGCAGCACAGATGAAGAGCATGCAGTACATGATGCTCATCATGCCAGTGGTGTTCTTCTTCATGTTCAACAACTACTCCAGCGGCCTGTGCTACTATTACTTCCTCTCAGGACTGACCAGCGTGCTCATCATGTGGTACTTGCGCAAGACCACCGATGACACCAAGTTGCTCGCCAAACTGGAGGCATACCGGCAGCAGCACAAGAATGACCCGAAGAAGATGTCGGGCATGGCAGCACGCCTGGAGGCCCTGCAGAAGATGCAGGAGGAACAGGCACGACGCACCAAGAAGTAATCCAAACGACAATCATGAACATAAGGACAATCATAGCAGCAGCCCTCACGGGGGCTGCTCTATCCGTTTCAAACAGCATGTCAGCAAACGACCTGATGACACCCGAAATCCTGTGGAGCATGCACAGGCTGGGCAGTTTCACCGTATCACGACAGGGCAACCGCGTGGCCTATACGCTCAGTACCCCCGACATCCAGGCCAACAAGAACCGCACGGCCATCTGCGTGATAGGCACCGATGGCACGGGACGCGCACGACTGACCACAGGGACAGCCAGTGAGGTGGAGCCTGCCTTCATCCAGGGAGGCGAGCGCATCGCATTCCTACAGGGAGGCAACCTGTGGACCATGAAGTGCGATGGCACAGACAGGCGGCAGCTCTACCAGGGGGGAGACATCGAGGGCTTCAAGTTCTCACCCGACGGAAAGCAGGTCATTGTTATCCGCCAGGTGGAGAGCACGGCCAGCATCCAGGCCCAGGAGAAGGACCTGCCATTGGCCACAGGCCTGGTCATCACCGACATGAACTATCGTCACTGGGACCAGTATGTGCGCACCATCCCCCACATCTTCCTTGCCACGGTGGCCGAGGATGGACTGACAGGGATGAAGGACTTGCTGGAGGGCGAGCCCTACGAGTGTCCGGTACTGCCCTTCGGGGGCTCGGAGCAGTTCTGCTGGAGCCCTGACAGCAAACAGGTAGCCTACACCAGCCGCAAGAAGACTGGCGTGGCATACGCCACCAGCACGGACACGGACATATATATATATAATGTGTCCACCGGCGAGACCACGAATGCCTGCAAGCCCGAGGGCTACACCGAGCCCGAGGCTGATGCTCTGCGAAGCCTGAGGAACCAGGCCAAGAACCAGTCGGCGGTGGATATCAACGCTGGCTATGACCAGGACCCACAATACAGCCCTGACGGCAAGATGCTGGCATGGAAGAGCATGGAGCGCGATGGATATGAGAGCGACCGCACCCGTCTGTGCGTCCTGGACCTGAAGACAGGCAAGAAGACCTATGTCACCGAGCAGTTCGAGAGTGGCGTGGATGCCTTTTCCTGGGGTGAGGACAGCAGGACACTCTACTTCACAGGCGTGTGGCAGGCACGCACGATGGTCTATCAGACCAACCTGAAGGGGGAGGTGGAGGCACTCACGACAGGTGACTTCGACTACGGCACAGTCATCCCCGTGCCAGGCAGCAAGCAGTTGCTGGCCAACCGTCACAGCATCTCCGCACCCGATGACCTGTACCTGCTCACTCCCGTCAAGCGCAAGGGTACCATCACCAAGCAGATTACCTTTGAGAACCGTGAGATACTCTCCTCACTTGCCATGGGCGATGTAAAGGAGCGTTGGGTAAGCACCACAGACGGGAAGAAGGAACTCTGCTGGGTCATCTATCCCCCACACTTCGACAAGAACAAGAAGTACCCCACCCTGCTCTTCTGCGAGGGAGGCCCACAGAGCCCCGTCAGCCAGTTCTGGAGTTACCGCTGGAACTTTCAGATAATGGCGGCCAACGGCTATATCATCATTGCTCCCAACCGGCGTGGACTGCCTGGCTTCGGCATGGAATGGCTGGAGGAGATAAGCGGTGACTACAGCGGCCAGTGCATGCAGGACTACCTCTCGGCCATCGATGACCTGTGCCAGGAGCCTTATGTTGACAAGGACCGCCTGGGCTGCGTGGGTGCAAGCTTCGGCGGATACAGCGTCTATTGGCTGGCCGGCCACCACAACAAGCGTTTCAAGGCATTCATCGCCCACGACGGAATCTTCAACACCACCCAGCAATACTACGAGACCGAGGAGATGTGGTTCCCCAACTGGGATCTGGGAGGCACTCCCGACCGAAACTCCACAGCCAAGGCGTATGCCGAGAGCCCACATCTGTATGTCGATAAATGGGACACCCCCATCCTGTGCATACACGGCGAGAAGGACTACCGCATACTGCACAGCCAGGGGCAGAGTGCGTTCAGCGCAGCCCGCATGCACGGCATTCCCGCTGAGTTGCTGCTCTATCCCGACGAGAACCACTGGGTGCTCAAGCCCCAGAACGGCATTCTGTGGCAACGCACTTACTTCCGCTGGCTTGACCGTTGGCTGAAGAAATAAAGCCCCACCCCTACCCTCCCCAAAAGAGGAGGGGGATTGGCATCTAAGGGAAATACACATTGCTCTGCCTGTCAGTAAATTGTGTGGCATCTCATGACGGCTTTCAGGCGAGCAGGAACACCCCAAAGAAGAGGAAAGATGCCAACCTTGAGGCATTCAGTAATACTTACCAATAATATAAAAGAACCAATGAATCAAATTGCGAAAGCAAAACTCAGCGACAGCGCAGTCACACGCTGGCTGGCACTCATCATAGTAAGCGCAACCATGATGTTCGCTTACTTCTTCACTGACGTGATGTCCCCCCTGGAGGCCATGCTGGGCGATAGCCTGGGATGGAACGCCAACGAGTACGGCTTCTTCTCTGGAGCCTACGGACTCATCAATGTGTTCCTGCTCATGCTCTTCTTTGGCGGCATCATCCTTGACCGCATGGGCATACGCTTCACTGGCATGCTCAGTTGTGCGCTGATGCTTGTGGGTGCCGCCATCAAATGGTATGCCGTGAGCCAGGTGGATGTCGATGCCGTGGTGGATGGCTTTCACCTGGACCTCATCATCGTGCAGATTGACAATCCCCACACCAGCAACCTGCTGGCCGCACTGGGCTTCAGCATCTTCGGAGTGGGAGCAGAGATTGCGGGCATCACCGTGAGCAAGGTCATCACGAAGTGGTTTACTGGACACGAGTTGGCACTTGCCATGGGCGTGCAGGTAGCCACCGCACGCCTGGGTACAGCAGCCGCCCTCTTCTTCTCCCTGCCCATAGCCAAGCATTGGGGTGGCGTGACAGCCAGTGTGGCCCTGGGATGTGTGCTTCTCTGCATCGCCCTCTTTGCCTATCTGTACTACTGTGTGCTTGACCGCAAGTTGGACGAGAGTGTGAGGAACTGCGCCGAGACTGCCAGCACAGCCGCTGATGACGAGGAAGAGCAATTCCATCTGAGCGACCTGGGAGCCATCTTCTCCAACCCCGGCTTCTGGGTCATCTGCCTGCTCTGCCTCATGTTCTACGGTGGCGTGTTCCCCTTCCTAAAGTTTGCCACCAAGTTGATGATTGACAAGTATAACGTCCCTGCGGAGTTGGCAGGCGGCCTCCCCGGCATGCTTCCCTTTGGCACCATCATCCTCACGCCCGTGTTTGGCGGCATCTATGACCGCAAGGGTCATGGTGTGATACTGATGCTCATCGGCAGCGTGCTGCTCACCCTGGTGCATGTGCTCTTTGCCCTGCCCATGCTTGATGAGTGGTGGATGGCCTTTGCCGGCATGATACTCCTGGGAGTGGCATTCTCACTGGTGCCCAGTGCCATGTGGCCCTCAGTGCCCAAGATTATCCCCATGAAGCAGTTGGGAAGTGCCTTCGCCATCATCTTCTTCATCCAGAACATTGGCCTGAGCCTCATCCCCATGGGCATAGGACGTGTCAACCAGATGAACACTGGTGCCGATGGTGTGACCGACTACACCCACACGATGCTCATCTTCGCCTTCTTTGGACTCGTGTCCATCCTGCTGGCCCTGTTGCTGTTGCATCTCGACCACAAGAAACACTACGGACTGGAGGAGAAGAACTGCAAGTAATCCCGCCGATGCCTACGTCCCCTCCTGGGACGGACATCAGCATGGTGGCCCCCAAAGCATGCCACCACAACACAACGAAGGCCTGCCCATGCAACCGCATGCGGCAGGCCTTCGCTGCTATCTGTATCAAGTTCTGTCCAGGCCGTGTCCCGCGCTCTCAACGGAATGTCACGTTCTGCACGTTGACTCCCACCTGCATGCAGGAGTCTGATGACGTGGTCACCTTCCGTCCCTCCACCACCACATTATCCAGCATCACCCCGTCAATGCACTTTGACGGCGTGCCCTGCTGCTGCCAGCCATAGAGGCGTATTTGATTGGCAATAGTGCTTCCGCTGTTGGCATACGAGGTAACGTGCCGGTAAGTGATGTTCTCCATGCCGCCAGGTGTGCTCTGGTCTCCCTTGAGCGCGCCGAACCAGAAGGAGGGCTGGAAGCCTGCGGCAATGAGACGCTCACAATGATACACGTCAACGTTCTCATAGGAGATATTGCGGAAATAAGTTCCATGTATGCAGCAGATAGTGAGTGCGGCACGCTCATCGAGGCTCTCATGATAATCGGGGTCGTCATAACTGAAGAGTATGCTGCTGTTCATGAAACGGATGTTCTCATAGAGGCAGCAATGGTTCTCCGCCCCGATGCCCATGGCACAGTTGCAGTCGTTCCACAGCTGCATGCCACAGAAGGTGATGTTGCGCGTGGGCGGACACTCAGCAGGCTTGCGTGAGTCGAGTCCCTTGACGGCAATGGCATCATCATTGGCACGGATGAAGGTGTTGAGGAAGGCACACTGCTGGCTGTTGATGATGTCCAGTCCGTCGGTGGAGGCGTAGCGGGTGGAGAGTATCTTCACGCCCTTGAACTCCACATTCTGGCAATGGTTGACCACCACCTGCCACACCCCCGGCCTGTGGGCATGGAAGAGCACGCCCTCGACATCCGCTCCCTCACACTCGTTGGCCTCAAAGACCACACGGGGATTGGCCGTGTCGTTATAGATCATCCCACGCCCGCTCACTCTCGTGCCCTTGTGCGTGCCCCACAGACCTATGCGTCCATAGACCACGGCCCCGGCTGCGACATACACCTTCCAGCCATCCTCGAGCACGAGCATGTCGTTGCCCTGGAATATCTTGCGCAAGTCATGAAATCCCGGTCCGAAGTAGTGCAGGCGTTCCTGTTCATTGCGCTGGTACCCGCTCGCGGTGGTGACAGCGGGAGCTCGCCTGTCCACGCTGTTACAGAAGAGGTGCAGGGCATCCTTCCTGGGCTCTCCGTTGACTATCAGCGTGATGTTCTGGTCAGCCCGTGCCGTCTTAATCTCAATGGTGCGGCTACCCTTGCGCTTTACCGAGATGAGGTCCAGGCGGTGAATGGGAAGCACCTCATAGGTCTTCAGGGGTTTTGCATAGGTAATGCGTATGGTGACCTCCTTGCCGTTCTCGAACTCGAAACTGCCAAACTCCACCAGTCCGCCCCAGTGGCTGCGGTCATTGTAGAGCCCTACCCGATGGCCGTTGACCGTCACACGGAAGTTTGACTCACCCTCCAGAGGAAACTCCCGCACGGTGGCATGGGTCATGAGCGAACTGTCGGGAGCCACATAATCATCCCCGTTTGGGCGGATATCATGGGCCAGAAGGGTGAATGGGAAAAAGAGGAACAGGAGCACAAGAGGCACTCCAAGGCTTCGTTTGGTCATACGATACATAATGTTTTAGTCAGAAGATTTGGTTTATTCATCTACAAAGATAGTTATTTTGAAGCATAAAACAGCAACTTCTGAAACAAAAATACGCACCCGGCCAGCACATTCCGCCACCCTGCCGTCCCCACGGAATGGCTGCCTTTCGGAGTCCCTCTCCCGCATATCTGGAAGCCCCCAGGACACCACGGGCAGCAGGTGTGCCAGACAGCCATTTTCCCACACATCCTTCGCCATTAGGTGGAAAGTGCGTACCTTTGCAGACAGAAATTGACAAACCAATAAATAGATTAAGGTAAATGAAAGCATTTGTATTCCCTGGTCAGGGAGCCCAGTTCAGTGGAATGGGCAAGGACTTGTACGAGAACAACGAGACAGCCAAGCAACTGTTTGAGAAGGCAAACGAGATACTGGGTTTCCGCATCACCGACATCATGTTTGAGGGCACAGCCGAGGAACTGAAGCAGACCCGCGTGACACAGCCTGCCGTGTTCCTGCACAGTGTCATCAGTGCCATCTGCCTGGGCGACGCATTCCAGCCCGACATGGTGGGCGGACACTCGCTGGGTGAGTTCAGCGCACTCGTGGCAGCTGGCGCATTGAGTTTCGAGGACGGCCTGCGCCTGGTGCACGCCCGTGCCCTGGCCATGCAGAAGGCTTGTGAGGTGACTCCCGGCACCATGGCCGCCATCATCGCTCTGCCCGACGAGACCGTCGAGGCCACCTGTGCCGAGGTGAGCGCCGAGGGCAAGGGTGTGGTCGTGCCTGCCAACTACAACTGTCCCGGCCAGCTGGTAATCAGTGGCAACGTGGAGGCTGTCAACGCAGCATGCGAGAAGCTGAAGGCTGCCGGTGCCAAGCGTGCGCTGGTGCTGCCCGTGGGCGGTGCCTTCCACAGCCCCCTGATGCAGCCCGCAGCCGAGGAGTTGCAGCAGGCCATCGAGCAGGTTGAGTTCCAGACTCCCCGCTGCCCCATCTATCAGAACGTGGACGCACTGGCCCACACCGATGCCGCAGAGATAAAGAAGAACCTCATGGCACAGCTCACGGCCAGCGTGCGCTGGACCCAGGAGGTGAACAACATGATAGAGGCAGGAGCCACAGAGTTTACCGAGTGCGGCCCTGGCAAGGCTCTGCAGGGCATGATAGCCAAGATAGCGAAGGGCAACGACGCTGTGACCGTCAAGGGTATCTGAGCATGACCATATACCAGGTACTGCCCCGACTCTTCGGTAATGACTGCTCCCACTGTGTCCCCAATGGCACCCGGGAGGAAAACGGATGCGGCACCCTGGCTGACTTCACCCCCAGGGCACTGGACGAGATACGCAGCATGGGAGCCACGCATGTGTGGTTCACAGGACTGATTGAGCACGCCACGCAGACCGACTACTCCGCCTGGGGCATCACTCCTGACTGCCCCGATGTGGTGAAGGGAAAGGCCGGGAGCCCCTATGCCATCAAGGACTATTATGACATCGACCCCGACCTGGCCACCAGCGTGCCACAGCGCATGAGGGAACTGGAGTGCCTCATCCGCCGCACCCACGAGGCTGGCCTGGGCTTCATCATCGACTTCGTGCCCAACCATGTGGCACGGCAGTACCACTCCGACGCCTGTCCCAGGGGGACAGTGGACCTGGGCGAGGGGGATGACAGGACTGTGGCCTTCTCACCCCGCAACAACTTCTACTACCTGCCTGGCCAGGAACTTCACCTGGACAACATCACCGGCGGAGGCTCGCACTACAGCGAGTCTCCCGCCCGGGTGACAGGCAACGACTGCTTCAGCGCGTGGCCAGGAGGCAACGACTGGTATGAGACGGTGAAACTGAACTATGGCGTGGACTACCAGTCGGGCTGTCAGAAGCACTTCACCCCACGCCCCGACACCTGGGACAAGATGCTGCGCATCCTGCTCTTCTGGGCATCCAAGGGGGTAGATGGCTTCCGCTGCGACATGGCCGAGATGGTGCCGGTGGAGTTCTGGCAGTGGGCCATCGCCGAGGTGAAGGGCCTCTATCCCAACATGCTCTTCATCGCCGAGGTGTATAACCCCGCCCTCTACCGCGACTATGTGCACCGCGGGGGCTTTGACTACCTGTATGACAAGGTGGGGCTCTATGACTCCCTGCGCGCGGTGGTGCGCCACGAGGCATCGGCCCAGTGCCTGACAGGCTGCTGGCAGCGGGTCGATGACATCAGGACACACATGCTGCACTTCCTGGAGAACCATGATGAGCAACGCCTGGCAAGCGACTTCTTCGCAGGTGACGCGCGCCGGGGGCGTGCGCCGCTGCTGGTGAGCGCGATGATGGACGCCAGCCCCATGATGATCTACTTCGGGCAGGAACTGGGCGAGCGTGGCATGGATGCCGAGGGCTACAGCGGCCGCGACGGACGCACCACCATCTATGACTACTGGTCGGTGGATACCGTGCGGCGGTGGCGGGACGGAGGAAAGTTTGACACCACGCTGCTGACTGGGGACGAGCAACGCCTCAGGGCATTCTATGCCAGGGTGCTGGCCCTGCGCGAGACGCTGCCCGTGCTGCGCGCGGGACGCTTCTATGACCTCATGTACGCCAACAGCCACCTGCACGCGCAGTATGCCTTCGTGCGCTCGCTGGAGCGCGAGGTGCTGCTGGTCATCGCCAACTTCGATGACCAGGAGGCACATGTGACCCTGAACCTCCCGCAGGAACTTTTCCAGTTCCTGGGCATCAGCGGACAGGCCAACGTGCGTGCATGTGACCTGCTCAGCGGTGAGATTACCCAGGTGGACTTCACTCCCACGGCGCCACTGCAGGCTCTGGTGCGACGCTGGAACGGCATCGCCCTCAGCATCACACTCTGAGTGTGGGGATTTCCCGCCCATCTTCCCCCAGGGGGAGGGGCATCATCAGCAGGCTGCCATCACGCCATCACCTATACGGTGACGGGAAAGGTGCGGGAGGGCCGGTAGGCCGCCCCTGTAAACGCATGCCCCTGCACAGCCCGATGCATGCCCCTGCATGACTCCACGCATGCCGCTGCGATTGCCAACGCAGCGGCATGCGTTTTTTATGGCATCTGATCCCACTCCTCCACCCAGGGAGGCGGGAGGGGGTCCACGGGTAA
>CAVKOT010000082.1:0-11422 GCA_963658045.1 Opitutia bacterium UBA4654 | reverse complement strand
TTGAACCCTTGACCTTCGGATTATGAATCCGACGCTCTAACCAGCTGAGCTATCCCGCCATCCGTCTTTTGCGGTGCAAAGGTAGGACTTTTTCGCGTATGCGCAAAACTTTTGACGCACTTTTTATTCATCCATTGTCACTTCACCCCTCTTTTTCCTCCAGCCACTGCAGGAAGTGCCTCAAGGCTCCCTCCACGGCATGGGCCGTGTTGGCCTTGCGTCCCTCGTCAGCGTGCAGACAAAGGGAGCGCACCTCGGAAGCCGAGCCCCAGGCCACCCACACCGTGCCCGAGGGAATGACTCCGTTGCCCTCGCCCGCATATCCTGTGGAGGCAAGGGCGCAATCGGTGTGGAAGAGGGCGCAGGCTCCCCGCACCATCTGCTCCACCACAGGCTGGCTGACCACATCATGCTCGCGGATGTCTGCCTCGCTCACGCCCAGGAACCTCACCTTCAACTCGTTCTGATAGGCTACCAGTCCACCCTGGAAGTAGCCGGATGAGCCGCTCACCGAGGTCAGCGCGGCAGCCATCCCGCCACCGGTGCAACTCTCGGCCGTGCTGAGTGTGAGACCGCGCCTGAGCATGTGCTCCTGGATGGCACGGCAGATGATGGAGAGGTCTTCACTGTGCATGGCCGAGGGTGTCTGTGTCACAAGTTTGCGGGAGGTATTCGGCCAGGAAGGAAGCGACCTTGCGGGTATATTCATCGGGATTGTCGGCATAGGAGCGGGCATGACGGCTCCCCTCGGATATCCACAGTCTCTTGGGCTGCGGCTTGGCGGCAAAGAGGCGGAAGACCATCTCTGTGGGCACGAAGGTGTCCTCACCACCATGTATGAAGAGCATGGGCAGGCGGCACTTGCGCACTTGCTCCAGGCTGCTGGCCTCCTGGAAACTCCAGCCATAGCGTCGCTGGCAAAGGCGGGACGTGATGCCCATCAGGGGGAAGGAGGGAAGATGGAAGCGCGCACGCAGTTCGCCCGCGAACTCATCCCACACACTGGTATAGCCGCAGTCATCCACGAAGGCACACACATAAGGGGGCACCTGCTCCCCCGAGAGCATCATCACCGTGGCACCACCCATGGAGATGCCATGCAGGACCTGCCGGGTGGCACCGCCAAAGAGGCTGTCGGCAAGGGCCGACCATTGCAGCACGTCCAGCCTGTCGAGCCAACCCATGTTGGCATGGTCGCCCTGGCTGAGTCCGTGGCCATAGAGGTCGGGCATCATAACGTTCATGCCCATCAGATGATGGTAGATGTAGGCGATGTGCAACATGTCCAGGCCGCAGCATCCATAACCGTGCACCAACAGGGCTGTGCGCTCCGTGGGGACTACAGCGGGCACATACACGGCATGCAGCAGGGAGTCACTCACCTGGCTGAGCATGCTGGTGTCATGCAGACCGGCATCGTGCAGGAGGCTGTCGAGCCACTCCCTCTGCCAGGGACAGTCGTGCGACTTCCTCTTGACAATACCCTCCACATCATACGCCTCACGCTCTGGACAGAGCGAGTAACCGAGCATGTATTCACTTGCGGCCCACAACCCTGCGGCCAGCATGAGTACCACAACCAGCAGGGATGCGGCGGCAATACGGTATTTCCTTCTCATATCTTATATAATAACATAGGCGGTCAACCCGCAGGAAAGAGCAGACAGAGCACGGCACCCGTGTGGGCCATCGCACCCAGGAGCACAAACACGTGCCAGACGGCATGATAACGCGGATGCTCATCATGGGCAAAAAACCAGGTGCCCGAGGTGTAGAAGATGCCCTCGGCCAGCAGCAGAAGCTCCACCAGCAGGCTGACACGGCTCATGACCTGCGGAGCGACGAACAGCACACTCCACCCCATCACCAGATAGACCGCCAGCGAGAGGCGGGGATAGCGGCCAAGTGCCTTTATCTTATACACCGCACCAGCCACCACAAGCACCCACTGGAGCGCAAAGAGCAGCCAGCCTGTCCAGCCGCCCACCACTCCGATGAGCAGGGGGGAATAGCTGCAGGCTATCATGAGGTAGATGCTGATGTGGTCACAGCGGCGCAGGACATCCTTGGGCCTGCCCTGCGGCAACCAGTGATAAATGGTGCTGGAGAGGAACATGAGGAACATGCCCACGATGAAAAGGATGACTCCGAGGGCCATCTGCCAGCCCAGCCGCACGGCAGGCCACGCCATCCAGATGCTGGAGAGCGCGAAGACCACCCCGATGAGGTGGGTCCAGGTGTTTCCCTTCTCAGCCATTGGCAATCATTGAGCGGATAATCTCGGCCTGCTCACCATAGTCCTTCCCTGGGGAGGGCTGCACGGCAGGCAGATAATGGACGCTTATAGAGCAGGGCTTGAGCAGAGCCTGCCCACGGGGCATGGCATCAAACGCGCCACTGATGCGCACAGGCACCACAGGCACACCCAGTTCCTGGCTCAGGATGGCGAAGGTCTTCTTGAAGGCCCCCACCTTTCCGTTGTGTGTGCGCGACCCCTCGGGGAAGATGACCACATTCTTGCCCTGCTTGAGCACCTCGGCCATCTTGAGGATAGAGTCCTTGAGGTTGGCACGTTCCATCAGGATGATATTGTGGTGGCGGGCTATCATCTGGCGTGTGGCAGAGCGGAAATGGTCTTCCTTGGCATAGAAGTAGCACTGCCCCACAGTATGCCATGGAAGGCCAGTAAGCACCAAGGGACCATCGATGTAACTCTGGTGGTTGGCTGCCAGAATGAAGGGGCCCTGGGCGGGAATGTTCTCTGTGCCCGTAATGGTAAGGTGGTTGTAGAGGCGGAAGAAGAGCCTGGCCATACGTATGTGGAACGGATAGCGGGCCGAGGCTGTGGGCAGCGTGAGATGCTCTGACGACTGGGCCAGCAGCGTGTGCCAGTCTATCTGCTCCACCTCCATGCGTGTCTTGCCATCCACGATGAGCTCGGCCAGGGCGGTGACGTTGGGAATAGCGGCCATCTCATCGGCATTTATCTTCATTCCGAAAGTGTGCTCGATGAAGTCCTGCAGCCCAACCTTGTCCAGGGAGTCAAATGCGAGGTCGGTCTCCAGGTGGTCAGTGGGACGCACAGGCACGTGCTTCTCGCCCTGGATGTATTCCTTGATAATCTGGTATTCGGGATAGGTGGGCTCCACCAACGGATGCTCTGACGAGTCACAGTTATGCTTGCCGGCCTCCAGTATGGCCTTCAACTTGAACCGCTGCAGCTTCTCCATCCTGGTGCGGGGCAGGTCGCCATGATAGACAAAGAGGCCCATCACTTTCTTGTAGTTGGTGGATGCGGCATTATAAGGCTCCAGCACCAGTTTCTTGAGCAGTTGCTCCTGTTCCTGGTCAGTCTTGCCGAAGGCCCAGTTGTCCTGTGGCACGATGATGGCACGCAGCATGTCACCATCCTGTACAATGGCAGCCTCGCGCACCATGTCGGCATACTTCTCCAGTTTGAACTCTATCTCGTCGGGCTGCACATTCTTGCCATTACTCAGGACGATGATTTCTTTCTTGCGCCCGGTGATATAGATGCGCCCTTTCTCGTCAAATCGTGCCAGGTCGCCTGTGTGTATGTAGCCATCGGCATCGATGACCTTCGCGGTCTCCTCGGGCTTGCCCCAGTAGCCCTGCATCACATTGGGGCCCTTGGCACAGAGCTCGCCATCCACTATCTTGCAGTCAACCGATGGCAGGGGAAGTCCCACACAGCCCGGGATGATGTCGCCAGGACGTGTGAAGGCGATGATGGGAGCGGTCTCGGTCATGCCATAGCCCTCCAGCACATCCAGTCCCAGCGTGCGCAGGCCACGTCCGACCTCAGTGTCGAGGGCTGCCCCTCCACTCACCAGATAGTCAATGTGACCGCCCATCTTCTTTCTGATACTGCCGAAGACCAGGCGTGAGAGCGTATGGCTGTGAGCCTTCTCGCACAGGCGGAACAGCAGGCGGGTGACGAGATGTGCGTCCAGTTTCTTCTTGATTCCGCCATAGATGGATATCCACAGACGGGGCACACCAATCACAATGCCCACTTGCCCACGGCACAGGGTGTCCATGACATCCTTGCCCGACAGGCTGGGACAGATGACGATACCGCCTCCGCGCACAATGGGAGCGATAAGGCTGCCCTGCAGGGGGAGCACATGGTGCAGGGGCAGGAGCACCATCGTGCGCCTGTGCTCGCTGAAGATGGGCACCTCGTCAGACACGCCGCGTATGTTGGCCAGGAGGTTGGCAAAGGAGAGCATCACGCCCTTGGGCGAGCCCGTGGTGCCCGAAGTGTAGATGATGAGTGCCGTGTCGGCATCATTGTAGCGTATGTCGGCAGGCTCCATGCCCGAGTCATCGGCCTGTTCGTAATCCTCGATGAGCAGGATGCGTGGGTTTATGCCAGCCTTCTCCACCGCTGGTCGCAGGGTGTCGAGACGCTTTTTGGTAGTCCACACACAAGCGGGCCTGCAGTCCTGCAGCATGTAGGCAAGTTCATCCACAGTGGATGTCGCGTCCACGGGCACCGCTATGCCCCTGTTCAGCCAGATGGAGAAGAAGGCATAAGCCCAGCCCTCACGGTTCTTGCTGAATATTACCGTTCTGGCTCCCACCTCCTGCGGCGTGTGCCTTGCGAACAGCGTGATACGCCTGAGCAGTTCGGTATAACTCACCCTGCGCTCGCCGGCAATGATGGCCGTCTTGTGATAATCCTTAATCATCGTCATTGGTTGTACTTTTTATATATGTACGCCAGCCTGTCGGCCGAAGTCCCACAGGCTGGCGTTGCTATGTCGTTGTCACAGCGGGGTCACTCTGCCTCCTGGGCAGCCGTGTCCTCGTCAAGGGCGTCATCGTCCACCTCGTTGATGGGCGCATAGTGCTCTATGCCACACTGGCGGAGCAGCCTCTTGTCCACGCCCAGGTCAGTCTTCTTGGGTGTCCACCTGGGTACTGCATATCCACCAAGGTCTTGCTTCTTGAAGGGCTCTGCCGCTCCTGGATATACCAGACGGAAGTCAATGGTCTTCTGGATAGCGCGCTTGTTGGGAATCTCCAGTTTTCCATCCACGCTTCCATTGCCCCAGGGGTTGCGCATCGTCCACAGATACTTGTCGGGGGTGCTGGTGTACATGAGCGTGAAGGCGTGGCCTGTCACACTCTCAAGCGTGCCACACACAAGTCCGCCCACAGTGAAGCCTCCCACACCCACCATGCCGTTCTGCATGGCCCAGTCAAGCACCTTCTGCATCTCGCCAGGGAAGAGAGTGCCCGGTGAGATGGCGAAACTGTTGCCGCTTCCCGTAAAGGGAGGTGCGGCATGCTCGGTGCCAATGCCCTCGATGCCGTTACAGCCGAAGCGTGTCTCCCACTTCATGAGTGCCTTCTCCAACACTGTAGCCCAGGTCACTGCATTGTTCTTACCTGTGCATTGTGCCAGGTTGCCATTTGCGTCACACAGGAACTTGTTATCGACCACCACTGTGATGGGATTGCCCTGCGGGTCATACATCTTCACAGAGTACTTGTTGCCTTCCTGTGTGATGATGTCCTGGATAAACCCAGGGTATATGTAGGCGAACGAGGCCAGCACGGCACACATGCAGCAGTTGCCTATGGCGTGCTGGTTGACATCAGCCGGCGTGGGATCTGTATAGGGATACAGTTTCACTGTCTTACCTGTCCAGCGCGTGTAATTGCCCACCGTGAACGAGGGCTGGTTGCTGGCATTCTCAAGCCATGCCTTGTCCTCGTCTGTGGCAGCGGGGAAGTTCTCGAAGTGCTTGCCCATAGGGGTCTTGGCAGAATAGGACGACCCGCTCTTGTACTTGTTCAGTATCTGCTCAGCCGTAGCCAGTTCCGCACGGTTGGGGAAACTTTCGGGCTGCGTAGCCTCGCGCGCTGCGCTGGACGACTTGTAGAAGTGCCTCCACACGCTTCCGGCCTTGAGCACCAGCAACTCACTCTCATTGGCAGCAATCGTGTAGGTGCTCTTCGAGCCTGTCTTGCGCGATACGGCTGAGAAAGACCTCTTGTCATCACTGTAGGTCAGGTCATAGACTTCCTCGCCACTGCTCTTCTGCCACTTGAGCACAGTGCCGCTGAAGGTCAGTTTCTCCGAGCCGTCATAGTGCACGACATTACCTCCCATCACGCGATAGCCCAGATACCAGTATCCGTCAATCTGCCCGGGCTCTCCCTGGGGCATCACCTCCATGTACTGGATTTGGGACACATCATAGGATACCACGCTGTTGTCACTGAGCGTGATGTCCAGTCGCTGGGCCATCATGGCCGAGCCGCACAGTGCTGTGAGGAGCACATGTGCCAAGAGTCGTTTCATTTTCATAGGTCTTTGAATCGGGTAAGGAATTAAGTTTCGTACATGTATCCATGACAAAGTTAACACTTTTTTCGAAACGCCGCATCAGCCATCGGTGCAAAAAGCGATAACTTTGCAAAAACATTATACATAGGCATGGAGGAAATCACATACAGGAAAGCCACGCCCGAGGATGCGGCCTTTGTGGCACAGGTGGTGGCAGAGGCTTTGGGCGACACGCTCATGGAACGTGTAGCAACAGGACAGGAGACAGGCAGGGACAAGGAGACGCTGAAACTCATCGAGGCTGTGTGCCAACGTGACGACACGCTCTACAGCTGGCGCAACACGCGCATGGCCATCTCGCCCGAAGGGCAGCCCGCAGGCGCGCTGGTGGCCTACCCTGGCAGTGGATATCTGGAATGCCGCGCACGCACATTTGCCCTGTTGGACAGCCTCATCACATTTGACGTTGAGAGCATGGATGCCGAGACACGCGATGGAGAGTACTACCTCGACAGCCTTGCCGTGCTTCCCCAGTGGAGGGGACGGGGCATTGCCCGCCAACTGTTGCTGAAGGCCAGGCAGGAAGCATGGAACATGGGGCTACCCGCCATACTGGCCTGTGCGCCAGACAACACGGGAGCCAAGCGACTGTACGAGTCCCTGGGGTTCAGGGAATCGGGGCGCATGTACATCTTCGGTGAAGACTACCTGCGCATGGTATCCTCGTCCGTCACCTCCTCATAATCGACATACTCGCCCTTGCGGCTTGCCTTGTGCTCGTAGGCGATGCGGCGAAAGGCACGCAACAACTCAGTCAGACCATAGCAGATACTGCCTATGCCCAGCAGAAAGAAGGGCACCGAGGCCGACTGCAGGGGCTTGACCAGGATAAAGATGCCCAGCGCGACCACCGCCACGGACAGGAGAACAGTCCACCAGCGCATGGGCACCATGCTGCGTGCACCTATCTGGGCAACGAGTTGCTGGACACCGCCCAGGATGAACAATACCGCCAGCACATACATCAGGGCACGCACAAAGACATCGGGAAACACCATAAGCAGGATGCCCAGCAGGATACTGCCCGTGCCCACAACGGGGAAGACGGGACGCATAGACCCTGCGGAGGAGGGAAACCAGAAGCCCACCACGGGCACCAGGCCCGACAGCAGAAAGATACCGCCAATAACCTGCACCATCAGGATGGTATATGCCTCGGGGCTCGCAAGGAGCAGCGCACCCACGATGATGGCGCATGCGGCTCTCAGAATCAAGAGTGTATTTGCATTCATACAACGCTGTTTTTACCAGGGCAAAGTTAGCCAATTTCCTCAGAATGCAGCCGCGCAGACAGCGGAAACGTGCAGTCTGCGCAGGCTTTTCGTGCCAATAGGACTCTTTCGCGCCCGTATCGGACAATCACGGGGCACAAGATCATGTCCCAGGGGATGCCTCGCGTCATGCGGCTCAGCACCCTCCTGGGACAAATCACATATAATTGAAAAAGTTAAGGTTGTGCTCTTATCTTCGCATTCAACGGCAGAGTGCGCCAATGAATGCGCCAACGGCTGCGGCTCCCACTGCTCCTGCCACCACCTTGCCTGCGGGACAGAGGTGACCGTGGAAATGGGCCACGGGATGGCTGTAATAGAAGTCGGGCTCGTAATAGACATCGTACCAGTACCAGTCACGGCCTCTCAGATAACCCCAGCGACCATCGATGTAGCGCACGCGCCCCTCCCATCCGGGCACATAGCCACAAGCGTCAAGGCGGGGACCACCGTGGTGAGGACGGTGGTGACGGGGAGGCTCGGGACGATGAGGAGGTCTCATGTCGGGCCGTCCCATGTGACCGTGACGGTCCTCTCTCATGCCTGGTCCACCCATGGGCATGCGCCTGTCATAGCCACCACGCAACTCCATTTCACGTCTGTCACCGGGGCGGCCGTCCCGCATGCCATGTCTGCGACCCTGTGCCGATGCACTTCCACATGCCAATGACACCATCATCAACATTGCCATGATAAATACGTTGCGTCTCATAATACTGTCCTCCTTTAATTGGTGAATAACTCTGTTTGTCTCTCTCTTGTTGACATTGCAAAGTTACGCCTTAACGCATGCGTCCGAAACTGATTTGTCCTAAAGTGGCGGTGGAATTTCCCTACCCCTGCGGGGAAAAAGCCCCTTCCACCCTCCCCAAGGGGGAGGAGGCACTTCTGAAACGCGCCACATGGAACTACGCGGCAGCATGAGTTTCCGAGAAGATGCGGGTGACCTTATAAAAACATGAAGCCACGCAGGACGCACGGATATATTCCTTATATATATAAAGGATATCCATGCGTCCTGCGTGGTTTTTTATAGAAACGTTCTTCTCCCCCTTGGGGAGGCCGGGAGGGAACTCCTGCTGATGCCTACAGGCCCAATGTGCGGAATATCATATCCGTGGCACCGGCATTGGATGCCACGTACTTGTGGGCAATGGCACCGCGTGCCTGCCTCAACTGGTCATCCTCCATGAGACGGACCATCACTGCGTTGAAGAGGGTGCTGCCTGTTATCTCGAAGCAGCCACCCATGCGCAGGAGGTCCTGGGCCTCGCGAAACCCCTTATTGTTGGGACCTATGAGCACAGGCACGCCATGCACCGCAGCCTCGGGCACATTGTGGATTCCGGCTCCGAACCCGCCTCCCACATAGGCCACATGGCCATAGCGATAGATACTGCTCAGGAGTCCGAAGCAATTGACTATCAAGCAATCGGCATCGGCCACCGTACTCTCCTGGGCATCGGTGTAGCACACACATGGACGCTTAATTTTCTCCTTGATTTGCCGCAGACGCTCGTCATTGATGACATGGGGGGCAAGGATGAGTTTCAACCGTGGATGCTGGTTGAAATAGGGGATGATGAGTGACTCATCGGGTGGCCAGCTGCTGCCCACGACCAGCACTTTATCTGCATTGGAAACGAACTTCTCGACCAAAGGCAGTTCCTTGGCACGGCGGCAGATGTCCAGCACGCGGTCAAAGCGGGTGTCGCCCACAATGGTCACATTGTCCCTGATGCCTTTGGTGGCAAGCAGCCGGGCAGACTCCTCGTCCTGAACGAAGAAGTGGGTTATCATCTTGAGCACCCGCGCATAACCCGCCCCATACCAGCGGAAGAACACCTTGTTGGAACGGAAGATGCTGCTCACGCTATATACCGGAATGCCATGCTTATGGCAGGCATGTATCATGTTATACCAGAACTCATACTTGATGAAGAAAGCCATCTCGGGCTTGACCATGCGCAGGAAACTGGCCACGTTGCCAGGTGTGTCCATGGGCAGGTAGCACACGATGTCGGCTCTCTCATAGTTCTTGCGCACCTCATAGCCCGACGGACTGAAGAAGGTGAGCAGTATCTGGTACTCGGGATGCTGGCTGCGGAAGCGTTCCATGAGTGAGCGGCCCTGCTCAAACTCGCCCAGCGAGGCGGCGTGGAACCACACATACCGCTTGCGCTTGTCCACCTTCCTGCGCAAGATGATGAAGGTCTTGAGCCTCCCCTTGACCATGGCACGCGCCTTGCGGTGAAAGGGGGACACCAGTATGATGCCCAGCGTGTAGAGGTAAATGGCAAGTGTGTACATGTCAGCCCAGCGTCTCTATTGCGTGGTGGATGCGGGCAAGCGTCTCGTCCTTGCCCAGGAAGGCTGCCAACTCATACATGTCAGGCCCCTGGCCGGCTCCCACCAGGCAGATGCGCCAGGCGTTCCAGGGACGCAGGCCAGTGGTCTCGGCCCAGGGGTCGATGGTGGCCTTCAGTCCCTCCACGGTGAAGTTATCTACCGTGGCCAGCACGCCGGCCAGCTGTTCCATCTCCTGGGCTGTGGTCTCCTTCCAGTTCTTGCGTATGAACTTGTCCTCGGTGTCAAACTCCGTGGGGGCCACGAAGAAGAAGCGGGTAAGGGGCCACAGGTCACTCACGAAACTCACATTGCGCTTATGCTTGTTGCCCTGCTTATCGACATACTCGATGACCTTGAGTTTCATCATACGCACGACAGCCTCCTCCTGCCCGGCAGTGGCGGTGATGCCCTCACGCTTGAGCAGCGCGTCAAAGGCGGGCACCCACTCCGAGTCCTTCTGGCGCAGAAGGTATTGGTGGTTGAACCAGGCCGCCTTCACATAGTCAAACTTGGCTCCGTTCTTGGAGCACTTGCTGAGGTCGAAGAGACGCACCATCTCGTCCAGCGACATGATCTCCTGGTCGTTGCCGGGATTCCAGCCCAGCAGGGCCAGGAAGTTGAGCACTGCCTGGGGCAGATAGCCCTGTTCGCGGTAACCGCTGCTCACCTCACCACTCTTGGGGTCGTGCCACTCGAGGGGGAACACGGGGAAGCCAAGCTTGTCGCCATCCCTCTTGCTGAGTTTGCCATTGCCTATGGGCTTGAGCAGCAGTGGCAAGTGAGCGAACTGGGGCATGGTATCCTGCCAGCCGAAAGCCTCGTAGAGGAGCACATGCAAGGGGGCACTGGGCAACCACTCCTCACCACGGATGACGTGGGTGACCTCCATCAGGTGGTCATCGACGATATTGGCCAGGTGATAGGTGGGCAGGTCATCGGCACTCTTGTAGAGCACCTTGTCATCAAGGATGCTGCTGTTGATGCGCACATCACCGCGTATGAGGTCGTGCACAATCACGCCACGGCCCGGCTCGATGAGGAAGCGTACCACATACTGGTGGCCTGCGTCCAGCAGGGCCTTGGTCTCCCCTGCCGTAAGGGACAGGGAGTTGCGCATCTGCATGCGGGTAGAGGCGTCATATTGGAAGTTTTCCACCGAGGCACGCTTGGCATCGAGTTCCTCGGGGGTGTCAAATGCGATGTATGCCTTACCGCTATCAAGCAACTGGTGCACATACTGGCGGTAGATGTCCCTGCGCTCACTCTGGCGGTAGGGGCCGTGCTCGCCCCCGATGCCCACACCCTCGTCAAAGGTGATGCCGAGCCACCGGAAGGACTCCTGGATATACTCCTCGGCTCCAGGCACGAAGCGTGTGGAGTCTGTGTCTTCTATTCTGAAAATAAGGTCACCGCCATGCTG
>CAVKOT010000081.1:0-11792 GCA_963658045.1 Opitutia bacterium UBA4654 | reverse complement strand
GGATGGGGCACAGGAGGAGACTACTCTCACACAGTCAGGACTCGATCCCGCAAACTTCCAGACAGACTCCACCAGCCTGTATGTGCTGAAGAACAAGAATGGCATGGAGGTGTGCTTCACCAACTTTGGCGGGCGCATCGTGAGCATCTGGGTACCAGGCAAGGACGGAAAGATGTATGACGTGTGCCTGGGACATGACTCCATCGGTGACTATGTGAAGTATGGAGCCCAGGGCTGCAACTTCGGCGCACTCATCGGACGCTATGGCAACCGCATTGCCAAGGGACAGTTCACACTGGACGGACAAACTTACCAGTTGCCCCTGAACAACAATGGCAACACCCTGCATGGCGGTGGCGAGATAGCTTTCCACAACCGCATCTGGAATGGAGAGCAGGCTGATGACCAGCATGTGACATTCACCACCACCAGCCCCGATGGTGAGGACGGCTTCCCTGGCAATATCGATGTGAAGGTCACCTACACCCTCACGGACGACAATGCCCTGCAGATTGCCTACGAGGCCACTACCGACAAGGCCACCGTGCTCAATCTCACCAACCACTGCTACTTCAACCTGAGCGGCGATCCCTCGAAGAACTGCCTGGACGAGGTGCTGCAGCTGGATGCTGACAGCATGACCACCGTTGATGAGAACGTGCTGGTGACTGGAGATATTGTGCCTGTGGAGGGCACACCATTTGACTTCCGCACTCCAACGGCCATCGGTGCGCGCATCAATGATACCACCAACGTGCAGATTAAGAACGGCAATGGATATGACCACAACTGGATTCTGAACACACGCGGTGACATCAAGAAGCCCTTTGGCACTATCTATGACCCCAACAGCGGAGTGCAGATGACCATGTACACCGACCAGCCTGGCGTGCAGTTCTATGCAGGAAACTTCCTGGATGGCTCATTCGTGGGCAAGAAGGGCATCAGGTATCCCCAGCGCAGTGCCATGTGCTTTGAGTCACAGCACTATCCCGACAGCCCCAACCAGCCTAAGTTCCCCAGCACAGTGGTGCGTCCTGGAGAGAAGTACCAGACACAGACCATCTATAAGTTCAGTGTGAAGGAATAAACAGGCAAACTGCCAAATCATCAGAGGCTGCGCCGTAACCCAGAAAGTGGTTACAGCGCAGCCTCTTTGCGTGTGCCAGCCTCATGCCGGCCTTCTCACAGGGTGAGATTGCGCAGCAGGGACAAGTAGGTGCTGATGGCGTCGGCTATCTCGGGGAGTTCGATGTACTCGTCGGCCGTATGGCTGCGGCTGCTTTGCCCGGGGCCCATCTTCAGACTGGGGAATGGCATGAGGGCCTGGTCGCTCAGGGTGGGAGACCCAAAGGGCTTCTTGCCCATTGCCAGGAGAGCCTGCACGAGCGGGTGTTCCATGGGGATGTGCGAGGAGTTGAGCCGGAAGGACCGCGCCTTCACCTCACTCTTGACATGGCTGGAGATGAGGCTGAAGAGTTCCCTGTTGGAGTACAACTCATTGCTGCGCACATCCACCGTGAAGGTACACTCGTCAGGGATGACATTGTGCTGGGTGCCCGCATGCACAATGGTGACGGTGGTCTTCACCCTGCCCAGGAGTGGCGAGACACGCTCCCATTCCTGGGTGCGGAACCATTGCATGTCATCCATGGCGTGGTAAATGGCGTTGTCCCCTTCGTCGCGCGCCGCATGGCCTGCCTTTCCGTGGGCAGTGATGTCCAGCACCATCAGCCCCTTCTCGGCTATGGCGGGCTGCATGCCAGTGGGCTCGCCCACCAGTGCCACGTCAATCCTTGGCAACAGGGGTATCATGCGCTCCATGCCCTCGTGTCCGCTCACCTCCTCCTCGGCACTTGCCAGGAAGAGCAGGTTATAGGGCAGGGGCTCCTGGCACAGCGCGCGGAACACCTGCAGCAGTGTGACCAGGCTTGCCCCATCATCATTGCTGCCCAGGCCATAAAGCCGGTTGCCCTCCCACTGGGGCGTGCATGGATCCCGCTGCCATGCGCTCACGGGCTTCACCGTGTCAATGTGCGCGTTGAGCAATAGGGTGGGACGCTCAGGGCTGAAGCCAGGTGCCCGGCACAACAGGTTGTTGCCCGTGCGCTCGGGATGCAGCCCATAGTCAGCATCCATGCAGTCCTGCAGCATGTCGGCAGCCTCCCGCTCGTTCCTGCTCGTGCGGGGAATGCTGATGAGACGCTCCAGCAGGCGGGTCGCCTCATGTGTCAAGTTTTCTGTGGTCATCCGATGAGTAGTCATATTGTAGCGGGCAAAGTTACACACTAAATCCAAAAAAGTCAAACCTGCATGCCCCTTATATCAACTTGTTGCACTAACTTTGTGCAAAGCAAGAAAAGGAGGTGAGACAATGCAGAACCCCAGTCCGCTATCTACCCTGATACACAGCCAGGCCAAACGCTATGGCGAGCGTACCGCCCTGATGTGGCGTGACTATGAGTCAGGCCGCTGGAATGATGTCTCATGGAATGACTTCTCGTCACGGGTGAGGCAGGTCAGTAATGCCCTGCTGGAACTGGGCGTGGAGGTGCAGGAGAACATTGTGGTCTTCTCACAGAACATGCCCGAGTGCCTGTATGTCGATTTCGGTGCCTATGCTGTGAGGGCCGTCACCATCCCCTTCTATGCCACCAGCAGCGAGATGCAGGTGAAGTATATGGTGAGTGATGCCAAGGTGCGCTTCATCTTTGTGGGTGAGCAGTACCAGTATGACACGGCTTATCGTGTGCTGAAGATTGGCCACGAGGTGAGCAAGCTGATTATCTTCGACCGCAAGGTCAAGAAGAACCCACAGGACCAGGTGAGCATCTACTTTGATGAGTTCCTGGGACTGGGTGAGCGGTTGCAGCACCAGGACGAGGTGAGGAAGCGCACTGCCGAGCTGGACCAGGATGACCTGGCCAACATCCTCTACACCAGTGGCACCACAGGACTGAGCAAGGGAGTCATGCTCACCCACCGCATGTATCTCGCAGGCATACATGCCCATGTGGGGGCCGTGAGACTGTCAGACAAGGACCTCGTGCTCACCTTCCTGCCCCTCACGCATGTCTTCGAGCGTGGGTGGACTTACCTCTGCCTGGCCGAGGGCTGCACGCTTGCCCTCAACCTCAAGCCTCAGGATGTGCTGCAGAGCCTTAGGGAGATACATCCCACCTGCATGTGCGTGGTGCCCAGGTTCTGGGAGAAGGTGTATGCCGGTGTCATGGAGCGCATTCACAAGAGCAGCCCTGTGCAGAGGCGCATGCTGGAGGATGCCTTGCGTGTGGGACATGCCTACAACGTGGAGTACAGGACGCGCGGACTGGTGCCGCCCCTGGGGCTCCGGCTGCAGTATGCCTTCTATGAGAAGACGGTCATCACACTCCTGCTCAAGACGCTTGGGCTGGAGCGGCACAACTTCTTTCCCACGGCAGGAGCCGCCATCTCACCCAAGGTGGAGGAGTTCATGCGTTCGGTGGGACTCATGCTGGTGGTGGGCTATGGCATGACCGAGACCACGGCCACCGTGTCATGTGACCGCTGGAACAAGCCCATCACCATAGGCTCGGTAGGCCGCCTGCTGAATGGCGTGCAGCTGAAGTTTGGCGACAACAACGAGATACTGCTCAAGGGGGACACCATCACACGGGGCTATTACCGCAAGGCGGAGGTCACGGCACTGGCTATCGATGACGAGGGATGGTTTCACACCGGTGATGCCGGGTACATGAAGAATGGGGAACTCTTCCTCACAGACCGCATCAAGGACCTCTTCAAGACCAGCAACGGCAAGTTCATCGCACCGCAGATGCTGGAGTCGAAACTCTGTGTGGACCGCTACATCGACCAGATTGTCATCGTGGCTGAGCAGAAGAAGTTCGTCTCTGCGCTCGTCATACCAGAGTATGACCTGCTGGAGCAGACTTGTGCCGAGCACGGACTTACCTTCCATAGCCGTGAGGAGATGTGCACCAATCCCAAGGTGGTGGAGTTTGTCATGTACCGTATTGACACCCTGCAGCAGGAGTTCGCACACTATGAGCAGGTCAAGCGCATCACGCTCTTGCCCGAACCGTTCAGCATGGAGCGCGGCGAGATGACCAACACGCTCAAGGTGAAGCGTCCTGTCATCTGCCAGAACTACAAGGCGCAGATAGACAAGATGTACGAAGAATAACAAAGACAAGATAGAATAGTGATTACAGCAGAACAACTGAAAGACGTAAAGGAGAGAACGGAGCAACTGCACCGCTACCTGGACATTGACGCCAAGAAGGTACAGTACGAGGAGGAGCAGCTGCGCACTCAGGCTCCTGGCTTCTGGGATGACCAGAAGAGGGCAGAGGCGCAGATGAAACTCGTTAAGGGCCTTGAGAAATGGATCAAGGGTTATGAGGAGGTGCGCACGATGGCTGATGAACTGGAGACCGCCTTTGAGTTCTACAAGGAGGAACTGGTCACCGAGGCTGAGGTGGATGCCATCTATGCCAAGGCCATCGAGGCCATCGAGGCTCTCGAACTGAAGAATATGCTGCGCCAGGAGGAAGACCCCATGGATGCGGTGCTCAAGATAAACTCAGGTGCGGGTGGCACCGAGGCCCAGGACTGGGCCCAGATGCTCATGCGTATGTATATGCGCTGGGCCGAGACTCACGGATACAAGTGCGTGGTGAGCAATCTGATAGATGGTGACGATGCAGGCATCAAGACCTGCACGCTGGAGATACAGGGCGAGTATGCCTATGGCTTCCTCAAGAGCGAGAATGGCGTGCATCGCCTGGTGCGCGTGAGTCCTTACAATGCCCAGGGCAAGCGCATGACTTCCTTTGCCAGCGTCTTTGTCACCCCATTGGTGGATGACACCATCGAGGTGAACATCGAGCCTGCGCGCATATCCTGGGACACCTTCCGCAGCAGTGGCGCGGGCGGACAGAACGTGAACAAGGTGGAGTCTGGTGTGCGCCTGCGCTATCAGTACAAGGATCCCTACACGGGCGAGGAGGAGGAAATCCTCATCGAGAACACCGAGACGCGTGACCAGCCCAAGAACAAGGAGAATGCCATGCGACTCCTGCGCTCCATGCTCTATGACAAGGAATTGCAGCACCGTATGGCCGAGCAGGCCAAGGTGGAGGCTGGCAAGAAGAAGATAGAATGGGGCAGCCAGATACGCAGTTATGTGTTTGACGACCGCCGTGTGAAGGACCACCGCACCAACTACCAGACGAGTGACGTGGGCGGTGTGATGGATGGCAAGATAGATGCCTTCATCAAGGCATACCTGATGGAGTTCGGCGCGGAAAACTAACTCCATTTGCCATTTACACATTTATAATGTACAATTTGGCTGGCGCAACCCGTGGCTGATGTACATCGTATATGGGGCAACGGGCTGAGGCCATACAAATTGCGCTTTGTGAATATGTAAATTGTGATTGCACTAAATTGTACATTGTAAATTGCAAAATTGTAAATGCGATTAGGTGTCCAGAGGATAGCAAGAGATGAAATTGTACATTGTAAATTGCTAAATTGTAAATGAAACGATGAGCGAGAAGAGTAAGTTGAAGAAGAACAGGCACGAGGAGTATGTCAAGGAGCAGGGTAAGCGTGTGGTGACCTATCTGGTGGCCACGTTGGTTGTACTCTTCATCCTGGTCTTTGTTGCAGCCACATTGTGGTGGACGTGAGCCGCTCTTGGTCTGTAGGAGAATAGGAAAATGCACTTCGAGATAGAGCGCAAGTTCCTGGTCGTTGGTGAGTTCAAAGACCAGGCATATAATGCTACGCGCATTTGTCAGGGCTATATCGCCTCGGGTAATGGGCGCACCGTGCGTGTGCGCATCCGTGATGACAAGGGTTACCTGACCATCAAGGGCCCCAGCAACAGGGAGGGCCTCTCACGTTATGAGTTTGAGCAGGAGATTTCCTTGCAGGACGCACGTGACCTGATGGCCATCTGTGAGCCAGGCATCATCGACAAGACGCGTTACCTGGTGAAGTCTCCCGATGGGCAACATGTGTTTGAGGTGGATGAGTTCTATGGCGACAACGAGGGACTGGTAATGGCAGAGGTTGAATTGGGCTCAGAGAATGAGCCCTTTGAGAAGCCTTCCTTCATAGGTCGTGAGGTCACAGGAGACCGCCGCTTCTATAACTCCCACATGCGCCAGTACCCCTTCAGAATGTGGAAGGACGATGTCTGATTAGGAATTGGAATACTTCCAACCACATTCAAGAAGAATATAAAATAGGGGGCAGCGAGCCTCTTGACCGTCCAACCCAAGGCTGGACGGTTGGAGAAGTTAACTTACTTTTGCAGGACAATATACTTGCATCCACCGTCCAGCCTTGGGCTGGACGGTGGATGTGTTCTTTTGTATGGACAGCTCTTGCTTCTTCATGTGCCAAGGCACTCATACTCCTCTGTTCGAGGAAGAATATTTGAAATGGCGGGATGGCATGCTTATGGGCACGCCTTCCTGCCATTCCTATGTGGGTCAGTGCGTCCCTTTTGCACACTTCCGCAGGGCTGTCATACCGATAACAACGGCAATTGCCACCCCGATGCAGTTGGCCACGAAGTCCCACCAGTCACCTGAGCGGTAAGTGGTGAGGTAAGCCTGTGCCAGTTCCATCAGTCCACCCCATGCAGCGGGGGCAACAATCCCAAACAGGGAAAGCCGCAGCCAGTTGACCTGCTTGTGGCTGCGCAGATACTGCCACCAGATGGACAGCGTGAGCGCGGCATACATCACCATGTGTGTCCATTTGTCGGCCAGGGGAACATCCTCAGCCACGGGAACTTCGGGAATGCGGGCCAGGGAGAGAACCAGTATGGCCAGAGTGACCAGTAAGCCCAAGGGGTATGTTTTGATGTAATGTGTAAGCATGATAGGCTGTTTTGCTTGAATTATGGTGCAAAAGTAGGAAATTTCTTTGTAATTTTGCACTTTGTGAGGGCTAAATGTTCTTAGCCCTTTTGTCGAACTTAACATCATCATCAGCGCAGCGAATGGACAGCCGTGGCAACTTTGGCAGCAAGTTGGGCGTGGTGCTTGCCTCTGCAGGCAGTGCCGTGGGCCTGGGCAATGTGTGGCGTTTCCCCACCGAGGCGGGACGCAATGGCGGTGCCGCCTTCATCCTCATTTATCTTCTGTGTGTGATACTGCTGGCCATGCCTGTCATGGTGAGCGAGTTTGTGATAGGCCGTGCGTCCAAGGCCAACACCGTCCATTCCTATCGGGTGCTTGCTCCTGGCAAGCCCTGGGTGGTGGCTGGCTTCATGGGTGTGCTGGGGGGCGTGCTTGTGCTCTCCTATTATTCCGTAGTGGCAGGCTGGACCTTGAACTACACCGTGGAGTCACTGGCTGGCAAACTGATGGGCGCGCAGGACTTTGCCGCGCATTTCACCGACTTCTCCACCCACCCCTTCCGTCCCCTGGTTTATACCTATATGTTCCTGCTGCTCACCCACCTGGTGGTGTCCAGGGGCGTGCAGGAGGGGATAGAGCGGTACTCCAAGGTGATGATGCCTCTGCTCTTTGTCATCCTGCTGGTGCTCGTGGCCTTCTCGCTGGCCATGCCTGGCACGTCCCGTGGCCTTGACTTCCTGCTGCATCCAGACTTCAGCAAGATTACGGGCAGCGTGGTGCTCAGTGCCATGGGCCAGGCATTCTTCTCACTCAGTGTGGGCATCGGCTGCCTCTCCACCTATGCCTCATATTTCAAGAAGGACACGCGCCTGGTCTCCTCGGCCTTCAACGTGTGCGTGATAGACACCCTGGTGGCTGTGCTGAGCGGTTTTATCATCTTCCCCACTGTGTTCAGCGTGCCAGGGATGAGTCCGGATGCCGGTCCTGGGCTGGTGTTCATCACCCTGCCCAATGTGTTCAATTCCGCCTTTGCCCACATGCCTGTGCTGTGCTATGTGTTCAGCGGCCTCTTCTATGTGCTCCTGCTGCTGGCCGCACTCACCAGCAGTATCTCCATGAATGAGATAGCCACGGCCTTTGTGCACGAGAACTACCATGTGAGCCGTCACCGCTCGACGGTGATTGTCACCTCGGTGGCCATGGTGCTGGCCACGGCCTGCTCCCTTTCCTTCGGTGCATGGTCAGGCGTGAAGGTGTTTGGCATGGGCTTCTTTGACCTGTTTGATTTCGTCACGGCCAAGTTCCTGATGCCCTTGGGAGGCATACTCATGACCGTCTTTGTGGGCTGGTATCTGGACAGGAAACTTGTAATCGACGAACTGACCAACGAGGGAACCGTCTGGGCACGCTCTGCCCGCGTGGTGCTCTTCCTCATCCGCTGGGTGGCTCCAGTGGGGGTGGGGATGGTGTTCCTTAACCAGTTGGCATAGGGCGGAGAGCCGGGAGGAACTCTTGTGATTGTATGCCTTGTTGGCAACGGATAAACGGAAAAATGGAGTATATAGCAAATGAGAAATAATTTCGGAAGCAAGTTGGGAGTTGTGTTTGCGGCTGCGGGCAGTGCCGTGGGGCTTGGCAACGTGTGGCGTTTCCCTACTGAGGTGGGAAACAACGGCGGTGCCGCCTTTATCCTCGTTTACCTCCTGTGTGTGGTGCTGATAGGCATGCCCGTCATGCTGAGCGAGTTCCTCATTGGCCGTCACACGCATGCCAACACGGTGAGTGCCTTTGCCAAGTTGGCGCCAGGCACCTGGTGGCGCATAGGAGGTGTCGAGGGCGTGTTTGTGGCCTTCCTCATCTTCTCCTATTATATTATAGTAAGCGGCTGGACCCTCTATTATATGGTGGAGTCGCTCATGGGCAACCTGCTTGCTGACAGGGACTATGCTGACTACTTCACCCAGTTCGTCTCCCATCCCTGGAAACCCATCCTCTGTGCGGCAGCCTTCATGGCTGTCACCCACATGGTCATTGTGCGTGGCGTGCGCTCGGGCATCGAGCGGTTCTCCAAGGTGATGATGCCCATGCTCCTGCTCATCATCGGCATCCTGGTGGTGTGCTCCTTTGGGATGCCAGGCTCGCGGCAGGGCCTCACCTTCCTGCTCAAACCGGATTTCAGCAAGATTACGGGCGACGTGGTGCTCAGTGCCATGGGGCAGGCCTTCTACTCGCTCAGCCTGGCCATGGGTTGCCTGTGTACCTATGCCTCCTATTTTGGCAAGGACACTAACCTGCCCAAGACTGTGCTCAGCGTCTGCTCCATTGACACCTTTGTGGCTGTGCTGAGCGGCTTTATCATCTTTCCCGCCGTGTTCAGCGTGGAGGGCGCGACAGTGGATGCAGGCCCCGGACTGGTGTTCCAGACGCTGCCCAATGTCTTCAACATCGCCTTTCACTCCGTGCCTGTGGTGGGCTATGTGTTCAGCACGCTCTTTTACATGCTGCTCATCCTGGCCGCCCTCACCAGTGCCATGTCGCTCCATGAGCCCGTCACGGCCTATCTGCTTGAGGTCACAGGCATCTCCCGCCGTGCGGCGGCCACCTGGGTGTCCTGTGCCTGCGTGGCTCTCTCTTGCCTGTGCGCCCTCTCCTTTGGCGTGCTGAGTGACTGCCGCCTGTTTGGCATGACCGTGTTTGAGTTCTTCGACTTCGTCTCCTCCAAGTTTATCCTTCCCTTTGGCGGCATCATCATCTGCCTGTTTGTGGGCTGGAAACTTGACCGCAAACTGGTGGAGAATGAGGTGACCAATGACGGCAAGTTGCACTTCCACTTCTTCCGGGCCTACATCTTCCTGGTGCGTTATGTGGTTCCTGTGGCCATCGTGTCCATTTTCCTGCACGAGCTCTTTGGCTGATGAGGCGGCTTCCCTTCCTTTCCCGTGCTGACCGCCGTGCCCTGCTCGTGCTGGAGTGGGTGCTCATGCTGGTCGTGCTGGGCTGCTTTGTCTATACCTGGGTTGACTCTGACGGAGATACCGATGGCAGGCGTCGTCCTTCCCAGGAGAAGTCTGCCACGGTCAGGAGGCAGGGCTCGGGCGGGACATACACCTATGCCACCAGCGAGACTCCAGTGGAGACCTTCCCCTTTGACCCCAATACAGCCGACAGCACCCAACTCCTGCGCCTGGGGCTTGCCCCCTGGCAGGTGCGTGCTGTCTATCGCTATAGGGCCCGGCATGGCCGTTACCACGCTCCCGAGGACTTTGCCCGCCTGCCTGGCATGACCAATGAGATGTGGCAGAGACTGGCCCCACAGATACGCATCGCTGAGTGTTTCCGGTATGTGGATGCCGATGCCATAGCCGCCTCGGCGCATGAGTCGCACGGGACTTCCTCCCGACATCATGGACGTGTGCAGGATGTTGACACGGCATCATCGTCTCATGTGCCAGTGGTTTCCTCGTCGGAGCAGGCATCGCGCAATCATGCCGAGCGTGACACAACGCTCTACCCAGTCAAGTATAAGAGCCTGGTGCAGGTGAACCTGAACACAGCCGACACCAGCCAATTGAAGAAGATACCAGGCATAGCCTCCTACCGTGCCCGTCAGATTGTGCGTTACCGTGAGAGCCTGGGCGGCTTTGTCCGTGTGGAGCAGGTGATGGAGTCATGTCAGTTGCCCGACGAGGTGCTTGACTGGTTTGTCCTCTCCGGCACGCAGACACGCAAGATAAACCTCAACAAGGCCTCCGTACAGGCCATGCGCAAGCATCCCTACATCAGTTTTTACCAGGCCCGTGCCATCTATGAGCACAGGCAGGACCATGGTGCCTTGCATTCCCTTGCTGACCTCCTACAGTTGAGGGAGTTCACCCAAAAGGACATCGACCGCCTGCAGCCCTATGTCGAATTCTGACAATCCTAAATGGGGTATAGAGAGATGAGATGCTGCTCTGGCAAGGCAGTTTGGCTTACTTTTCCTGTGTTATAGTTTGTCCATACTCCACACAATTTTCATTTAACGAAAATTCCTGGCTGATATGTTTGCCAACCTGTTGGGCGCACTGAACCATGGCAATCACGTTACAGCAGGCGAATGCTCGTTTGTATGCGAGTAGGGGCGCGTAAGAAAAGAAAGGTGGGGCACCCTTACGGGCACCCCACACAGTGTTATCTGAACTAAAAGTATCTTCTTACCAAATCGAAACGGATATCAACCATTCAAATTAACCTAATGAAAATATATTAACCATATCCATATTACGTGCATCACTGCACCATTCTCTGTATTTCTGTTCTTTGTGTTATGCGTTGCTGCTCCTCCCCCACCCTGGTGCCAGAGTGGCAGCGGGGTGGGTATGGGGCTTTTTGCTTCATTTACCAGATGTCCTCAGGCTCTTCGGGGTTGTCATAGACATCCTTAGCGCAATACTCCAGGTAGTCCATGTAGAACTCCGTCTTGTCAGAGTCGAGCACCGACTTGATCTTGAGGTAGTAGGTCACGTTGGGATCCATGGTCTGGCGCACGATGATGTGGCGGATGTTGGCGCGGTCGTTATATCCACGCTCGGTGCCGTCGTTGGAGTCGATGGCCTGCGAACCCTTCATGTAGCCATTGTTTCTCATGCGCTTATCTATCTCGGCATCATAGTCATCATCGCCAGTGTCACGCTCCCAGCCCGAGAAGCGGTTGTCGGCACTCATGGTGAGGTCGATGGGAATGCCTGCTACGGGCAGGTTGTTGAGGTTAGAGCCGAAGTACATCTGGGCCACACCACGCTTGCCTGTTGCCAGCACCTCATAGCGCAACTCGTAAGTGCCACGCTTGGGCACGGGGGGAAGCTTGAAGGTAATCTCATAGCGGCCCACGGCCTTCATCTCATCACGGTTCAGGTTGCACCAGTCATCGTT
>CAVKOT010000080.1:0-11809 GCA_963658045.1 Opitutia bacterium UBA4654 | reverse complement strand
ATACTCGCACTCCTCCACACCGCGCAGTCCGGTCTCGCTTGCGGCCAGCACCTGCCGCATGGTGGCCATCTTCTCGGCGTTGGTGCCGCTCAGGCTGATGATGGGCTGCAGCTTCTCTATCGCGTCGGCAGGGATGCCGTCCTCGGCCAGCTCGGCGTTCACGGCCTCCAGGCCTATCTTGTCCAGCTTGTCCATGGCCACGGTGATGTCCACTATTCTGTCGGCCTGGCCTATGATCTCGGCGATGCCGGTGAGTATCTTGCGGTTGTTTATCTTGATGCGCACGCGTATGCCGAAGCGTGAGAACACGTTATCGACTATCTGCATGAGCTCCACCTCGTTGAGCAGTGAGTCGCTGCCAACCACATCGGCGTCGCACTGGTAGAACTCGCGGTAGCGTCCCTTCTGTGGACGGTCACCCCTCCACACGGGCTGTATCTGGTAACGCTTGAAGGGGAGCGCCAGTTCCTCGCGGTGCTGGACCACATAGCGCGCGAATGGCACGGTGAGGTCATAGTGCAGTCCCTTCTCACAGAAGCGTGCTGCCAGGCGCAGGGTGCTGCTGCCCGCTATCTCCTCGGCCGTCATACCGTGGCGGAAGTCACCCGAGTCGAGTATCTTGAAGAGTAGTTTGTCGCCCTCCTCGCCATACTTGCCCATCAGCGTTGAGAGGTTCTCCATGGCCGGTGTCTCTATCTGCTGGAAGCCATAGAGTGCATAGACCTGGCGGATGGTGTCGAAGATATAGTTGCGCTTGGCCATCTCCACGGGGGAGAAGTCACGCGTCCCCTTGGGAATGCTTGGTTTCTGTGCCATAAAAGAAGTTGGTTGTAATTCCGTCTGCAAAGTTATGGAGAAATGAGAAGATAACAAAAAAAAACTCTACCTTTGCAGCCGCTTCACATTATATATATAATATGGAAAGGGACACAGACACAAGCATATCACAGGACGGACAGGGCACCCCCGACGCCCGCATGCCCCAGCAGAGGGTGATGAACAGCGCGCAGCTGCAGCGGCTGAAGGAGAGCAGGCGGCTGGCCGAGACCAAGCTGCGGCATGTGGAGGAGAGCCTCGGGAGGCTGCAGAAGCAGCAGGAGTGGCTGCGCAGGCACAAGCAACTGCAGCTGGAACTGCGGCAGCAGAAGGACTTGCTCTTCCAGTGCAACAAGCGGCAGGCCGCCCTGGACGGCGACGCGACCTTGCTCGCCAGGCATGAGCAGGTGGAGGGCATACTCAAGAGGGTCATACGCCTGAGCATCCTGGAGCACATGAGCGAGCAGAACAAGGGCGAGCAGAACCTGCTGGAGCAGGAGACAGAGAGGCTGACGCGCAGGCAGGACGAACTGGTGAGGCAGAAGCGGCAGGCGGCCGAGGAGAGGAAACTGGCCGAGGAACGCTTCACCGCCGTGCATGACACCACATTCCAGGCATGCCGCCTGGAGGGTGCCCGGGAGGCTGTCGAGGCCGAGGAGCAGCACCTGGCCGAGATGGCCGAGAGTGTCACGCGCATCGCCGAGGCCATCGCCGAGGATATACAGAAGCACCAGAGCGAACTGGGGATGGTGACGCAGGAACTGGAGCGGCACCGTGCCGGACGGCAGAGCCTGGAGATGCACGAGCCTATGCTCGTGCACACCGAGGCCATCCTGCTCAGGCTGGACATGCTGCTTGAGAGCAAGGAGCGCCAGGACGAATTGCTGGCAAGGCAGCAGGAGGTGACACGCACACAGCAGGAGGAGAACCAGACCCTGGCCAGGCTCTACACCCAATACCGGGAACTCGTGTCGCAGACCGAGACGCTGGAGAGCGAGCTGCAGATGCACCGCAACAGCACCAAGGGGCAGGACAGCTACAGCATGCAGGAGCGGGCCATGAGGCTCAAGGCCAAGGGGCAGATGCTGCTCAGCGCAGAGTCGCTGTGGAGGCGCATCTCGGCCGGATACGCGGCGATAGAGGAGAAGGAGATACGCATCAACGAACTGCGCCTGCACATCGAGCACACCGAGGCCAACATAAAGGCCCTGGAGACCGAGGCTGGAAAGGTGAGGCGCATGAGCCGCGAGAAGGAGTACACCTACCTCCTGAGCAAGGGACAGAACGTGGTGCAACTGCGCGCGGGACTGCGTGAGGGCACGGCCTGCTCGGTGTGCGGAGCCAAGCACCATCCCTATCACTGTGACACAATGCTCGAACAGAGCAAACTGATAGGGGACTTCAAGACTGACTATGAGCAGTTGGAGGCCGAGGCGCAGGGCAAGGCGAAGCAACTGGAGGAACTTCGCATCGACCTGGCAGAGAGCAAGGGCGAGCGCAAGGCCGTGGAGGAGGCTCTGGAACGGCTGCGTTCGCGACAGGACGAGGACGTGAGGGAGTGGGCTATCTTCGAGCCGCTCGACCGGTCGTTCCGTGACTGCACACCCAGCACAAACCAGGAGGCGCGCCAGGCCATGATACGCCAACTGAAGGAGAATGTGAGCCGTGACGGAGAGCTGGCGCAGAAGGAACTGGACGCCTTCACCTTCCACCACACACAGATAGCCTCTCTGAGCGAGCGGCTGCAGCAACTCGAGCAGCGCAAGAGCGAGCTGAGCACCAGGCTGGAGGAGGTGAACACGGCCTGCCAGGTGGTGGCGGGCAGGGCCGAGAGGCTGCAGGCGCGCATCGACAAGGAGCGCAAGCGCTACAGCCGAATCTACGAGCAGACCGACAAGGCCATTACTCTGACCGACTGGCTGCGCGAGTGGAGGAACAGCCATGAGGGACTCAAGGGACGCATACAGCAGATGGCCACCGCGTGGGATACCGTCAACAGGCAGATTGAGAGCGAGGCGCAGGAGCGTCGCATGGAACTGGCTGTCCTGGAGGAACTCTCCCGACGGCAGGCGGCACTGGCCTTGTGGGCCGACATGCTGCAGAAGCGTATCGAGGCGTGCCACACCCAGGCGGGCGAGGATGCCGCCAGCATCGAGCGGCTGGCTGGCCAGGGCGACCCGAGAACTCCCTTCCGCGAGTCGTACCGGCAACTGCAGCAGGCACTCGCGGGTGAGGCCGAGGTCACGCGGGAGGCCGAGCAGGTGCAGAGCCAGGCCGACAGGGCCAGGGGCAGGAGCGACTTCCGGGCACAACTGGAGCGCAGCCATGCCGAGATGCTGGCCCAGGGGCGTGCCGAGGTGGATGTGTGGATACACAACTTCAACGCGCAAAACTCGCCCATACAGTATGCCGAGCTGGAGCGGATGACGCAGGATGACAGGGACTGGCACGAGTTGCGCACCCGCGTCCAGTCGTCTGTCCTGGAGACCGCACTCTGCCAGGAACGCGTCGATAGCCTCAACAGCCGCATCGTCAGTCTGCAGGCCGAGGGCGGGAAGGCCAGCGACAACGAGGAGGAGATGCTGGCCTCGCTGGCCAGCCAGCAGGAACTCCTGGAGCAGCAGCGGCGTAACATCATGCTGCAGATAGCACGTGCCGACATCACGCTGGAGAGTCAGGAGCATGCGGCACCTGCCTCTGACCAGTAGGCAGCCCATCCTGGACGGCCGTTCCAGGGCACAATCACACTAAGGCCATGCCGCTGGACGCACAAGTCTGGCGGCATGGCCCTTCTTGTGCGGAAAGTATTGGAAAAGTACCCAAGAAGCCTCGGTAAACCCTCAAAAAAGCCCCGAAAGGGCACCAAAGCAGCAGAAATATGGGCAAGAATTACTTCTGTTAACATTCTTTGTTTGTTACGATGGCATAAAGATAAAATTCATTTCGTAACTTTGTGCTTGCAAGAATGAATTAAAACCCCATAATAACTATGACAGGAAGCAAGTACAACATCACAGAAAAAAAACAGAAGAACCCCTTGTACCGCACTCTGGTCAAGCCCGAACTGGTAGAGGAACTCTATCAGAAGATAATGGCCAAGTTCGTGGTCGAAAAAAAGTACAAGGACCCGACCTACTCCGCACAGCAGCTTGCCAAGGATCTTGAGACCAACAGCCGCTATATAAGCGCGGTGATAAACCTGCGCTTCCAGGACAATTACTCGCAGATGGTCAACGAATTTCGGGTCAAGGATGCCATGTATATGCTCAAGGACCAGCACAGCAACCGCATGTCCATGGAAGAGGTGGCCAATCAGGTGGGCTTCGCCAACCGCCAGTCATTCTATGCTGCCTTCTACAAGCGCACGGGATGCACGCCTCGCGAGTTCCGTCTGAAGGCCTTGGCCGAGATGGAGAACCTGAAGAAGGAGCGCGCCGAGAAGCGTAAGGAGAAGCAGGCAAAGGCCAACGCCGAGAAGGCTGAATGAGTGCGGGGAGTTTTGAGTATGCCGGCGAGCGGTTCGCCGACATACAGATGCTCCGCTACCAGGTGCCTGGCTTTGAGGAACTGAGCCTTCGCCAGAAGACGCTCATCTATTACCTCGGCCAGGCGGCCCTGCTTGGCCGTGACATCCTGTGGGACCAGAATGGCCGCTTCAACCTGCGCCTGCGCCGCGTGCTTGAGGCTGTCTATACCCATTACAGCGGTGACCGCTCATCGGCGGACTTCACCGCTTTTGCTGTCTATATGAAGCGTGTGTGGTTCAGCAACGGCATTCACCACCACTATGGATGTGAGAAGTTTGAGCCAGGTTTCACGCAGGAGTTCCTGCACCAGGCCATCAGCACGCTTCTGGCAGAGGGCATCCCCATGGGCTACAGCAAGCTGGAGGACCTGGAACAGGAGTTGTTCCCAGTCATCTTCGACCCATCCGTCATGCCCAAGAGGGTCAATCAGGCGGCGGGCGAGGACCTCTTGCTCACCTCGGCATGCAACTACTATGCCCCGGGCATCACGCAGGCCGAGGCCGAGGAGTTCTATGCCCGGCAAAAGGCCAGCGGCGACCCACGCCACCCCGTCATGTATGGGATGAACAGCCGGCTGGAGAGGGCGGCCGATGGCACGCTGCAGGAACATGTGTGGCGGGCCGACGGCATGTACGGGGCAGCCATACGACGTATCGTGGAGATGCTGACGCAGGCCATCCCGTATGCCGAGAACGCAGGACAGCAGGCCGTGATACGCAGGCTGATAGACTTCTATGAGACAGGCGACCTGGTGACCTTCGATGCCTATACCATCCTGTGGGTGGAGGAGACCGAGGGCGACGTGGACTTCACCAATGGCTTTACCGAGGTGTATGGCGACCCGCTGGGACTGAAGGCCAGCTGGGAAGGCTATGTCAACTATACCGACCACCGCGCCACGAGCCGCGCGATGGCACTGAGCCAGAATGCCCAATGGTTTGAGGACCATTCGCCTGTCGATGCGCGCTTCAAGAGGAAGCAGTGCCGTGGGGTCTCGGCCAGGGTCATCAACGCAGCCATCTTGGGCGGTGACCTCTACCCGAGCAGTGCCATCGGCATCAACCTTCCCAACAGCAACTGGGTGCGGGCCGAGCACGGCAGCAAGAGCGTGACCATCGCCAACCTCACGCATGCCTATGACGAGGCGGCGCGGGGCAACGGCTTCCGCGAGGAGTTTGCCGACAGCCAGGTGACGGTGAGGCTGATGGATGAGTACGGCTCGGTGTGCGATGACCTGCACACCGACCTGCACGAGTGTCTGGGTCATGGAAGCGGCCAACTGCTTCCTGGCGTTGACCCCGACGCGCTGAAAGCCTATGGCAGTACCATCGAGGAGGCCCGCGCTGACCTCTTCGGACTTTATTACTTGGCCGACCCGAAGTTGGTGGAACTGGGTCTCACACCCTGTGCAGAGGCTTACAAGGCCCAATACTATGGCTATATGATGAACGGGCTGCTCACTCAGATGGTGCGCATACGCCCCGGACAGCAGATTGAGGAGGCACACATGCGCAACCGCGCCCTCATCGCCCGCTGGACCCTGGAGCATTGTCCCCAGGCCGTGAGGCTGGTCGAGCGTGGCGGGAAGCACTATGTGGAGGTCAGCGACTACGCTGGCCTGCGCACGGCCTTTGGCACACTGCTGGCCGAGATACAGCGCGTCAAGAGCGAGGGAGACCTCCAGGCTGCACAGGACTTGGTGGAACGTTATGGAGTGAAGGTCGATGCGGCCCTGCACCAGGAGGTGCTCGAGCGGTATGGCAGGCTGGACCTGGCCCCCTACAAGGGCTTCATCAATCCCCGCTACACCCTCGTGCGCGACGAGGCCGGGCAGATAGCTGATGTGCGCCTGGACTATGACGAGGCCTACGACGAGCAGATGCTGCGCTACAGCCGGCAATACAACACACTCACATGAACACACAGCAAGAGATACTGGACATCAAGAAAGATCTGAGGGCAAGCATGAACGGCATCCTCTCGGCACGCATGCGTGAGGCCGGGATGCCCTACAAACTGGTGTTCGGCGTGGAGCTCCCGCGCCTGCAGGACATCGCTGCCGACTATACCCCAAGCCGCCAGTTGGCCCAGGCACTGTGGAATGAGAACATACGCGAGACACGCATCCTGGCCTGCCTGCTGATGCCTGCCAGGGAGTTCACGCCCGCCCTCGCCAGCATCTGGGGCGAGGAGATACCCACGGCAGAGGTGGCCCAGATACTGGCCACACACCTGATGCCCCAGGCTCCCGGGGCATGCGGGCTTGCCTTTGAGTGGATAGCCTCCGACCGCGAGATGCTGCAGATTTGCGGCTTCCTGTGCGTGGCCAGGCTGCTCCAGCAGGGAGCACCGGTCGATGAGCGCTCGCTCACCGAACTGGACAACCAGGCCCATGCGCTCATGGACACCGCCAGTCCCAGTCTCAGAAGGGCCATCAGCGCGGCACTTACCTGGAAGCAAGAACACGAGGAACGCGCGAAAAAGCAGGAGGAAAAGGGCTGCAAGCAAAAATAAAGCCATACCTTTGTGGATGGTATGCACGAAGCGGACGACATCATAGCAACTGCCGCGCAAAGGCTGACAGACTTTCTGACAGCCAGGAAGATGCGCAGAACCCCAGAGAGATACACAATCCTGAGGGCGGCATGCCTGATACCAGGAATCTTCACAATAGACCAACTGGGCGAGCGGATAGGCCAGGACGGGGGGATGCAGGTGAGCCGCACCACCCTCTTCAACAACCTGGAGACGCTGGTCGAGGCCGGCCTGCTCATCAAGCACACGCTGGCGCGGGCCGCCCATTACGAGGCCAACCTCAAACCGTCGCCCAAGACCTATCTCGTGTGTGACCGCTGCCGCAAGGTGGCGCGGCTGGAACGCAGGGAACTGGAGGAGTACCTGGCGGCCGTCAGGAGCAAGTCATTCGTGGTGCAGCAGCCCGTGCTCTACCTGCACGGACTCTGCCGCAAGTGCTACATGGAGCAGATCAAGAAGGTTAAACAGACTAATATAAAGCAATTCCATGAGTAGAGGAAAAGTTGACGCCCTGCTGGGCATCGTCTTCGGTGACGAGGGCAAGGGTAAGGTGGTGGATGTGTTCACACCCCGCTATGACGTGGTCGCACGATTCGCGGGAGGGCCTAACGCCGGACACACCATCATATTCGAGGGCAAGAAGTTTGTGCTGCGTAGCATCCCCTCGGGTATTTTCGACGAGAACAAACTGAACATCATCGGCAATGGCTGCGTGATTGCGCCTGACCTGTTTGCCGCCGAGGCACGTGAGCTGGAGGCTGCGGGCTATGACCTGAAGAGCCGCCTGCACATCAGCAAGCGCGCCCATCTCATCCTGCCCACCCACCGTGTGCTCGACCGCGCCTATGAGGCTGCCAAGGGCAAGAACAAGGTGGGCACCACAGGAAAGGGCATCGGCCCCACCTATAGCGAGAAGGCCAGCCGCACGGGACTGCGTGTGGGGGACATCCTTGACGGTTTCCAGCAGAAGTATGAGGCTCTCAAGGCACGCCACATGCAGATACTGAGTGACCTGCACTACACCGACTTTGACATCACAGAGGAGGAGAAACTGTGGATGGAGGGCGTGGACTACATGCGCCAGTATGCCCTGACCGACACTGAGATAGAGATAAACAAGGCCCTCGAGGCTGGCAAGAACGTGCTGGCAGAGGGCGCGCAGGGCACGATGCTCGACATCGACCACGGCACCTATCCCTATGTGAGCAGCAGCAGCACGGTGTGCGGCGGCGTGTGCACGGGACTGGGCGTGGCTCCCAACCGCATTGGCGAGGTGTTCGGCATCTTCAAGGCCTACAGCACCCGTGTGGGCGCGGGCCCCTTCCCAGTGGAGCTCTTCGACAAGACCGGCGACCTCATCCGTGAGGTGGGGCACGAGTACGGGGCAGTCACAGGCCGCAACCGCCGCTGCGGATGGCTCGACCTGGTGGCCCTGAAATATGCCATCATGCTCAACGGAGTCACACAGCTCATCATGATGAAGAGCGATGTGCTGGACGGGTTTGACACCGTGCGTGTGTGTGTCGCCTATGAGAAGGACGGCGTGCGGGTTACCGACATGCCCTATGACACCGAGGGATGGCAGGCCGTGTATGAGGACCTGCCGGGCTGGAAGACCGACCTCACGCAGATGACCAGCGAGGAGCAGTTCCCCCAGCAGTTGCGTGACTACATCTCCTATATCGAGAAGGTGACCGCCACGCCCATCACCATCGTGAGCGTGGGACCCGACCGCGCGCAGACGATTATGCGCTGAGGACAGGGGGCGCAAGCCACTGGACAACATAAGCAAATCCCCAGTCTCCTGGTAAGGGAGGCTGGGGATTTGCCGTTCATGCCACGGTGCACGCTCCACACAGGGGGCACCGGGCTGTGGTGTCATGCGGGGTGCAGTCAGAAGTTGTCCACGTGCACCTCGAAGTAGGACTGGGGATGCGCGCACACGGGGCAGGCAGCCGGAGCCTTCTCACCCACCACGATGTGGCCGCAGTTGCGGCATTCCCACACCTTCACCTCGCTCTTGGCAAACACCTCCTGGGCCTCGATGTTGTGCAGGAGTGCGCGGTAACGCTCCTCGTGACGCTTCTCGATGGCGGCCACCAGGCGGAACTTGGCAGCCAGTGCCGTGAAGCCCTCCTCCTCGGCCGTGCGTGCGAAGCCCTCGTACATGTCAGTCCACTCATAGTTCTCGCCCTCGGCCGCAGCCTGCAGGTTGGCTGCCGTGTCGCCGATGCCGCCCAGTTCCTTGAACCACATCTTGGCGTGCTCCTTCTCGTTGTCGGCCGTGCGGGTGAATATCTCGGCCATCTGCTCAAATCCCTCCTTCTTGGCCACGGAGGCGAAGTAGGTGTACTTGTTGCGTGCCTGCGACTCGCCAGCGAATGCTGCGGCCAGGTTCTTCTCGGTCTGTGTGCCTGAATACTTGTTGGTCATAGTCTGTTCCTTTCTCTTGATTTTGTTTTGTTTACTGGTGCAAAGTTGCGCCTTTTCTGTCACATGGACAAGGACAAAATCGCAAAGTAGTGGCGCATTTCGGTCTCAGAGTCATTTTGGAACAGATTTATGCCGAAATCTACCACGAAACCCATACCTTTGTCCTGCAAACAAAAGCATTTCACATGGATACGGACAAACTTGCCGGCATGTACCAGACGGTGTGTGCCGCACCGAGCGGCAACGGTTTCCGCATCGGGCACATGCCAGACTTCCTTCTGCGCAGCGACATCAACGACTGCGCGCCCCACGTGCACGCCTTCTATGAGATACTGTGGTTCCAGCAGGGCGAGGGGGTGCACACGGTTGACTTCACCGACTATGAGGTGCGTCCGGGCACCATCTTCTTCCTGGCTCCTGGCCAGATACACCACTTCGATGACAAGGAGCGGTACGGCGGGGTCTCCATCAAGATGTGCACCGACTTCATGCGGGACGACCGCGACCCGGGCAGCCTGCCCCTCAAATATGACATCTTCCATGCCTTCGATGCCCCACCTTATTATGTGGTAGATGATGCCACGGCCGCCACGCTGGCCCGCATCGTCGAGGTGATGGAGCGCGAGGAGCACAACAGCGCGGCCTTTGGCAACATCGACATGCTCAAGGCCCTGCTGCGCATGTTCCTCATCAGCGTCCTAAGGTACGGCCTGCAGGGCAGCGGCAAGAGGCTGGACGAGATGAAGCCCTCGCGCCACCTGTTCCTGCAGTTCCGCCAGGCTGTGGAGCAGCACTACCGTGAGATGCACACCGTGCAGGAGTATGCCGACAGCCTCAACGTGGCCGTGCGCACGCTGGGCAAGTGTGTCAACGAGTGCTCGGGCCACTCGCCCCTCACGCTCATCAATGACCGCATCATCCTGGAGGCCAAGCGCATGGTGCGCTATACGGACATGATGATCAAGGAGGTCGCGCTCGAACTGGGATTTGAGGACACCTCCTACTTCGTGAAATTCTTCAAGCGACAGACGGGCTACCTGCCCTCCGACTTCCGCGAGGCCGACGAGGTGACCCACTGCATGAGCAAACAGGTGGAGGGGATATGACCGACGTGTGGATAAGTGCCGCAGGACTGTGCGGCGCGACATTGATAGGCTCATTGCTGGGCTTCGCCGTGCGCGAGATGCCCCACAAGTGGAACGACACGCTGCTGGGCTACTGCGCGGGCATCATGCTGGCGGCCTCCACGCTGGGCCTGATAGTGCCGGCCTTCGGCCAGACGGGCTGCTGGTGGACGGTGGCCCTGGGTGTGCTGGCTGGCGCGGCCTTTCTCAACGTGCTCGACCTCGTGACACCCCACCTGCACCACATCACCGGACTTGACCCCGAGAGGCACCGCCACAACTCGACGCTCAACCGTGTCCTGCTCTTCGTGCTGGCCATCGCGCTGCACAAGTTGCCCGAGGGGATGGCGGCAGGCGTGAGCCTGTGTGGCGGCACGGGGATTACTGACTGGAGCGTGTCCTTCGGCATCGCCCTGCAGAATGTGCCCGAGGGCATGGTCATCATCGCCCCGCTGCTGGTGGCGGGCGTGTCGGTGGGGCGCACCTTCGCCATCTCGCTGGCCATCGGCCTGCTGGAGATAGTGGGCGTGGTGGCTGGCTATGCGCTGGGCGCGGCCTCCGAGGCCTTCCTGCCCGTGATGCTTGGCTTTGCTGGCGGTGCCATGCTCTATGTGACGAGTGACGAGATGATACCCGAGACGCACGCCCATGGCTATCAGAAGCAGGCCACCTATGCGCTCCTGCTGGGCTTCATGACCCTGCTCCTGCTGGAGCGGTGGGCCGACGGGGTGTGACGGGCAGGAAGGGGCCCCGCACCGCCCCCTCGCACGCAGCGGCATGCGTGAGCCATCGCAGCGGCATGCAATACCACACGCAGGGGCATGCGTGGGCCATCGCAGGGGCATGTCCCCTGGCGCGTGGCCTTGATGGCCACCTGGCCAGCCCGCATCCCCCTGCTGTGACAAGACGCATCGCCCACGGAGCCTTGTGATGAGGCTTTCCGTGGGCGATGCGTCTTGCTGTTACTGTGGCAGTGGGCTCCTGTGGCCGGCCTGTGCTGGCAGTGGGCTCACCTGCGTCCGCTCCTTGATACGGAGCCTCCTGTGGAGCGCGAGCCCTCACTCCTGCTGCCACTGTCGTTCCGGCGTGTCGAGGTCGTGGGGGTGGAGGATGTGGTGGTTCCGCCTCGCTGGCTTGTGGTCGTCTCGGTGCGCGTGCCGGTGGTGTTCCTGCCGGGTGTGGAGGTCGTCTCGGTGCGCGTGCCCCGTCCCGAGCGTGTGCCTGTCTGTGGCTGGCCGGTGGGCTGGCTGGAGTCCCGCCGCCCCGAGGTCACGGTGCCGCCCGTGCGTGTGCCGTTGTTCCTGTTGTTTATCAGTGGCGAGTTGCGGTTGCCGCTCACGTCGCGGTACCGCTCGTCCTGCGTGCGGTTGGGCT
>CAVKOT010000079.1:0-11846 GCA_963658045.1 Opitutia bacterium UBA4654 | reverse complement strand
ATGGCCCCATGCGCAACAACAACAGCCGCATGTTCCGCCAGTTGGGGCCCGACACAGGCTATGACAGCATCGGCACGCAGGACACATCCGAGTCCATGGCACGGTTCCTGGACGCTCTTGACAGCGAGGGCCTGCTTGCGCAGACCATCCTCTACTGCATCAACCCCTCGGACAACGAGATGCTGGCCACCATGACAGGCAACTTCCAGCAGGGGCCACAGCCTGGCAAGATACAGTTCGGCAGCGGCTGGTGGTTCAATGACCAGCTGGACGGGATGGAGCGTCAGATGAACGCCCTCTCGCTGCAGGGCCTGCTCAGCCGCTTTGTGGGCATGCTCACCGACAGCCGCTCGTTCCTCTCCTACCCCCGCCATGAGTACTTCCGCCGCTGCCTGTGCCGCATGGTCGGGCGTGACGTGGAGGCCGGACTGCTCCCACAGAGCGAGATGCCCTTCATCCGCCAGATGATACGCGACATCTCCTACTACAACGCCAAGCGGTACTTCCGCTTCTGACCACACCCTCACACAGGGCATACCAGACACAGGTGGCTGTATGGTGACACAGGTTCACCATGCAGCCACCTGCCTTGTTTTTAGACACCTATGCCCATGAGAAACATTCCCCATGCGAGAAATGCAGCCTGGCATTTGCAGGAAGGCCTGTTTCTGTCGTATCTTTGCAAGGGTGAAAGTTCTGTTCGCAACTTGCGAACACACATTCGCAAGCACCGAACACATGTACGGAAGTTGCGAACACATGTCCTGAACTTGCGAACAGAGACTTCACCTGCCAACCAACGTAAATACCCATAAGTAGATGCTCAAGATCAAACGCCATTATATTTCACCCAGGCTGCGGGACGTATTTCTATGTCCGAAGAAGGAGCGCACGGGCTGCGTGACTGATGATACATGGGGATAGGGCCGCAGGATGGACGGAAGATGATGGTGAGATAAGAACAGAAACATCCGCTTAAAGATTGTATCATTTAATTTTGAACAAATACTTAACTAACAAGAAGAGACAATGGCAAAGTACAAACTGCAGGAGATGCCCGACATGCACAGCGACGGCAAGAAGAGAGTCTATCCCAAAATCATCGCCAGACACATGCTCACCACAAAAGAGGTGGTAAGGGGCATGCACAGTTATGACCGCACCCTGGCTCCCAGTGTGATAGAGGCTGTGCTGACCGACGCGGCAGACTATCTCGCCAGGATGCTGTCGATGGGACACTCGGTGAGGCTCGACGGCATAGGGACGCTCTCACTGTCCCTGGACTTCGATGACGACAAGCCCAGCGAGATGAAGGGAGATGATGACCGCATGCTCTACCGCAAGGTGACAGTGAAGGACGTGAACTACAAGGCATCGCCCGAACTCATCAAACGGCTGAGGATGGAGACGGAACTGGAGCGTGACATGGGCGGTGTGACACGTCTGAGAAGGAAGGTTTTCACGCAGGAGGAGCGCATAGCCAACGCGCTGAGGGTCATTGACGAGCGGGGATTTATAACCCTCTCGGCCTATGCCAGCATCAACCACATGAGCCGCACCACGGCCTCGGAGGAACTGAAACGCCTGTGTGCCAATCCCGACGGCCCCATCAACTGGACCGGGCACCGCACCCACAAGGTGTGGATAAGGAGGGACAGGGAGGGGACTGTCCAGGAGTAGCCCCCCATGAGTCATCCCGCATCGGGACATCCGCCCCGCTGTCCCTCACCGGGCCACAGCATCCACCACCCGCCGCAACACAGAAGCGGGTGTGTCATAATGCCAGCGATGCGCCCCGAAGGGGCAATCTGCCCATAGGCCAGGGCAACGTCCTGGGTAAAATGAATGAAGAATACAATACGCCCCGAAAGGGCAAAAGCGTTCATACTCTATGCTTTTTCCCTTTCAGGGCGTACCTGTAAATCGCTTGGATTACCCGGGACTGTATCCTGGGCTGTGTGCTTTTGGGCTGTCAGCCCGCATTGTCTGCGTTCTTACATACCCCTTTCAGCATCGTGGCTGACGTTCAGTCCTCGTAGCCGTTAGGATTGTTCTTCTGCCAGTTCCATGAGTCACGGCACATCTCCTCGATGCCATACTTGGCCACCCAACCCAGCTCATTCTTGGCCTTCGTGGGGTCGCAGTAGCAGGTGGCGATGTCTCCCGGGCGGCGTGGCTTGAGGCTGTACTTGACAGGCACGCCGTTGGCCTTCTCAAATGCCTTCACCACATCCAGCACGCTGTAGCCGTGGCCCGTGCCCAGGTTGTAGATGCCCAGGCCACAGTTGCGCTGTATGGCCTTCAGGGCACACACATGACCGGCTGCCAGGTCGCACACATGGATATAGTCGCGCACGCCTGTGCCGTCATGGGTGTCATAGTCACTGCCGAAGACACCCAGTTCGGGACGCTTGCCGATGGCCACCTGTGTGATGTAGGGCATCAGGTTGTTGGGGATGCCGTTGGGGTTCTCGCCTATCTTGCCACTGGGGTGCGCGCCTATGGGATTGAAGTAGCGCAGGATGACCATGTTCCATGCGGGGTCAGCCTTCTGCACGTCCATCAGCACCTCCTCCAGCATGGACTTGGTCTGTCCATAGGGGTTGGTGCAGTGGCCCTTGGGGCACTCCTCTGTGATGGGAATGATGGCAGGGTCGCCATAGACGGTTGCGCTGGAGGAGAAGATGATGTTCTTGCATCCATGCTTGCGCATCACATCCAGGAGGATGAAGGTGCCCGTCATGTTGTTGTGGTAGTACTCCAGTGGCTTTGCCACACTCTCGCCCACAGCCTTCAGGCCGGCAAAGTGGATGACAGCCTCGGGCTTCTCGGCCTCGAAGACCTTTGCAAGAGCCTCTGCATCGCGCACATCGGCCTTGTAGAAGGGTATCTGCTTGCCGATAATCTCGCCCACACGCTCCAGAGCCTTGGGGTTGGAGTTGTAGAGGTTATCCACAACGGCTACGCTGTGACCAGCCTTGTCCAACTCGATGATGGTGTGGCTGCCGATATATCCGGCACCACCCGTGAGAAGAATCTTCATATCTGTGAGATTTTAAGAAGTATCACATCAGTAAATGATCACTGCACAAGGCCAAAGAGTCGCCCGAGCCCCCCATCGACACCGCTGAATCCCATGAAGGCCATAGCCAGCAGGCCGGCTGTCACAAGGGCGATGCTCATGCCACGCATACCCTTGGGGATGGGCATGAGGTCAAGTTGCTCGCGTATGGCGGCAAACACCACCAGAGCCAGGGCAAAGCCCAGCGCGGTGCTGAAGGCATACACCACACCGGTGAGCAGGTTGGGCTCCAGCCCCTGGGTGGCGTAGTTGCCATTGGCCACCAGGATGGCCACACCCAGGATGCAGCAGTTGGTGGTGATGAGGGGAAGGAACACGCCCAGTGCCTGGTACAGGGCGGGGGCGGTCTTCTTGAGGATTATCTCCACCATCTGCACCAGGGCCGCGATGACCAGGATGAAGGCGATGGTCTGCAGATACACCAAATCAAAGGGTACCAGGATGAACTTCTGCACCAGGTAAGTGACGATGGTGGCCAGCGTGAGCACAAATGCCACAGCGGCTCCCATGCCCAGGGCAGAGTCCACCTTCTTGCTCACCCCCAGGAAGGGGCAGATTCCCAGGAACTGGGAAAGCACGACATTGTTGACGAATATCGCGGTGATGAATATCAGTATGTAGGCCATAACTATGCTTTCTTTAGTTTATTGATAAGTGCGATAAGGTAACCCAGGGCGATGAATGCGCCAGGAGCGAGCACGAAGACGAGCGCGCCATAATTCTCGGGGAAGATTGTGAGGGCAAACACCTTGCCGGTGCCCAGCAGTTCACGCACGGCTCCCAGAAGCGTCAGACCCAGGGTGAAGCCCAGTCCGATGCCGATGCCGTCGAAGATGCTCTCCACAGGGCCGTTCTTGGCAGCGAAGGCCTCGGCTCGACCCAGGATAATGCAGTTCACCACGATGAGGGGAATGAACAGTCCCAGAGAGTCATTGATGGCGGGAGCGTATGCCTGGATGAGCATCTGCAACACAGTCACCAGCGATGCGATGACCACCACGAAGGAGGGGATGCGCACCATGTCGGGCACCAGGTTCTTGATGAGCGAGATGATGAAGTTGGAACAGATGAGCACCGCTGTAGTGGCCAGTCCCATGGACATACCGTTGAGCGCGCTGCTCGTTGTGCCCAGCGTGGGGCACATGCCCAGCAGGAGCACAAAGGTGGGGTTCTCCTTTATGAGTCCGTTGAACAATATTTTCAAGTATTTCATATCGTTTCCTCTCTTATACCTTATATATTAGTACTGTCGTTCTGCAGGCTGTCAGTCTGGGCGGTGTCTGCGTCCTGGCTCGGGGCTGCGTCCTTCACCTGCTTTGTGGCTCCGCTCTCTCCGTCGGCCGAGGCCTCTCCCTGCAAGGCCTTGTAGGCATTGTTGATGCAGCGCAGGAAAGCCCGGCTGGTGATGGTGGAGGCTGTGATGGCATCCACGTCACCTCCGTCCTTCTTCACAGTGAAGTTCTCCTTGCCGGGGTTGCGGCCCAGGATAGAGCCCTTGCCCTCGCGGAACCAGGTGGCCGCCTTGGCACCCAGGCCTGGTGTCTCGCTGCTCTGCAGGATGTGATAGCCCTTGATGCTTCCGTCATCGGCAAAGCCCACCAGCACGGTGAGGTCTCCGCCAAATCCCTTATGGTCGGTCACCTGCACGGCATTGCCGTTGGTGGTGTGATAGACAATCACATCGTCGGACAGTGAGTCCGTACTCTGCACCTCCAGGCTCTCGGCCTGGAGCACTTCCTTGATGCCATTAGCAAGCGTCTGCTGCTTGATGGCGGCGATGGGCTCGCGGGTCATGCTATCGACCGAGGGCAGTGCCACGCCCGCAATCACCGAGATGGCGGTGAGCACGCCCACCATATTATACCATGTTGATTCCAGTTTCTTCATTTCTTGACTACCTCCCCGAAGCGTTTAGGTTTACAATAAGTGTTGATGAGTGGCGTGAAGGCATTCATGATGAGAATGGCAAAGGACATTCCCTCAGGATAGGCTCCCCAGTTACGTATCACGATGGTTAGCACTCCGATGCAGACACCATAGATGACCTGTCCACGGTGTGTCATGGGCGAAGTCACATAGTCGGTGGCCATGAAGCAGGCTCCGAGCATCAGACCACCACTGCAGAGCACCTGGGGAACAGGAGCATAGACGGGGTCGCACACATGGCAGATGAGTGACAGGACCGCCACCGTGCCCAGGATGCTCACGGGTATGTGCCAGGTGATAATCTTCTTCCATATCATGAAGAGGCATCCCAGCAGGAGCAGCAAGGCACTCACTTCGCCCATGGAACCAGGCGTGGTGCCCAGGAACATCTCCAGGGAGGAGGGCAGTTCACTCAGCACAGAGGCATCGCCACTGGTAATAGCGGCCTTCATCACACTCAGGGGAGTGGCTGCAGTCTCGGCATCAATAAATGAGGTATGAGGCACAGGCCAGGTGGTCATCTGCGCGGGGAAACTGATGAGCAGGAACACGCGGCCCACCAGAGCGGGGTTGAAGGGGTTGCATCCCAGTCCGCCAAAAGTGAGTTTGCCCACCCCGATGGCCACCAGCGCACCGATGATGATAATCCACACGGGCAAGGTACTGGGCATGTTGAAGCCAAGCAGGATGCCCGTGAGCAGGGCACTGCCGTCAAAGATGGTGGTGTGAGCCCTGCCGAGGATGAATTTGGTGATGGCCCATTCGAAGAAGACACAGGCAAGCACTGAGGTCAGGAGAACCACAGCCGCTCCCGCGCCGAAGAACCAGAGGCTGGCCACGAGTGCAGGCAAGAGAGCCACACACACGCCGTACATGTTCTTCTGTACAGAATCACCTCCATGCACATGGGGTGAGAGTGATATTATTGGTTTCATTGTTTACTCTAAATGTTGAGATGGAAGATGATTACTTCTTGGCTGCACGGGCCTTGATGATGCCCATCACCGTGCTCTTGCCCACGCGTATCATGTCAAGCAGGGGGCGGTGGCTGGGGCATGTGAACTGGCATGAGCCGCACTCGATGCAGCTGGTCACGTCGTTCTTCTCGGCCTCTTCCCACTTGCCCTGCGCACTTAGGGTAGAGAGCAGGTAGGGCTCAAGTCCCATGGGGCATGCACTCACGCACTTGGCGCAGCGTATGCAGGGACTTGGCTCGGTGCGGCGTGCCTCCTTCTCGCTCATAATAAGCAGGCCACTGCTGCCCTTGGTCATGGGTACGTCGAGTGAGAGAAGGGCCTTGCCCATCATGGGGCCGCCACCTATAATCTTGCCGGTGTCCTCTGGCAGGCCGCCACACTCGTCTATCAGTTGCTGGAAGGGCGTGCCCAGTCGTGCAAGCAGGTTGCTTGGCTGCTTCACGCTCTTGCCTGTCACCGTGATGACACGGTCAATCAAGGGCTTGTTCTTCATCACAGCCTGATAGATGGCAAAGGCTGTGCCCACGTTCTGCACCACGGCTCCCACATTGATGGGGATGGATGGAGGAGCAGGCACCTGGCGGCCAATGACAGCGTCTATCAGTTGTTTCTCGCCTCCCTGGGGATACTTTACCTTCAGGGGAACAACCTCGATATGCGGGTGTGCCTTGGCTTTCTCGGTCATCAGGGCAATAGCGTCGGGCTTGTTGTTCTCGATGCCGATGTAGCCCTTCTCCACGCTCACGGCCTTCATGATAAGTTCCACGCCCTCGAGTATCTCGTCGGGATGCTCCAGCATGAGCCTGTGGTCGGCAGTCAGATAAGGCTCGCACTCCACAGCATTGATGATGACACACTCGGCCTTACAGCCAGGAGGGGGCGTGAGTTTCACATGACAGGGGAAGGTGGCGCCACCCATGCCCACGATACCCGCGTTCTTGATTTTCTCTACGATAGTCTTACTGTCCAGTTCGGCATGGTCAGAGAGTTTCACCAGCGTGTCTGTGCGGTCAATGCTGTCCTCCCACTCATCGCCCTCCACGTTTACATAGATGGCGGTACGCCGTGTGCCACTGGCATCCAGGGCCGTGTCTATCTTGGCCACCTTGCCACTCACACTGCTATATACGGGTGCGCTCACAAAGCCCCCAGCCTCGGCCAAGAGCGTGCCCACCTTCACCTCGTCGCCCCTCTGGACCACAGGCTTGGCGGGAGCACCGATGTGCTGGAACATGCTGAAGACAGCCTGCTTGGGCAGCGCAGCCTCCCTGATGGGGCTGGCCGCCGACAACTTGTTCTCTGCGGGATGTACTCCGCCTATCTTGAATGTCTTCATTTCTGCTCCTCCTTGTTGTTCTCAGTTGCTTGTTTCTCTGTCTCTGTCGCCTTGGCTACCTGGGCCTGGACTGGCTGGGCGGCTGGCTTTGCCACCTGGGCAGGCTGGGCCGAAGCGGCTGCGGGCTGCTCTGCTTTGGGTTTGCGAGGCGGGAAGTTGAATCCCTTGATTGCCCCCTTCGGGCAAGCCTCCTCACACTTGCGGCACATCTTGCACTTCTCGGCATCGATATAAGCCAGGTTGTTGACCAGGGTGATGGCCTCAAACTTATCACAGGTCTTCACACACTTGCCACAGCCGATGCAGGACACCTTGCACACCTTGTTGGCCACAGCCCCCTTGTCCTTGTTGTTGCACAGAACCACCATGCGACGACCCTTGGGGCCCTTCAGGCGGATTTCAATAATGCCACGGGGGCATGCCTTGGCACACGCTCCACAGGCCGTGCACTTGTCCTCGTCCACCTCGGGCAGTCCTGTGACGGGATTCATGGTCAGGGCACCAAACTGGCACTTGGCCACACAGTCGCCACATCCCAGGCATCCATAGCCGCATGCCGTCTCGCCCATGCCAGTCATGTTCTGCACACGACAACTCTGCACGCCGTCAAACTCGGCCACACGCGGACGGTTCTCGCACGTTCCATTACAGCGCACGACTGCCACCTTGGGGGCAGAAGCCTCGGCTGCCAGGCCCAGGATGGCTGCCACCTTCTCCATGACAGGCTGTCCGCCCACCGGGCAGAGTTTGCCTTCCAGGCTGCCACTATCGGCTGCCTTCACACACGCGGCGGCAAATCCCGAGCAACCAGGATAGCCGCACCCGCCACAGTTGGCCTGCGGCAATACAGCCGCCACCTGTTCGAGGCGAGGGTCCTCGCTTACAGCGAACTTGTGCGAGATGACATATAGGACTACAGCAGAGAGAAGTCCTATTGCCCCGAGCACAATCACTGCAATCATGATTTCGTTCATACGTTGATTGAAGATTTAATTGATATTGAATTGAATATTTGTCCTGTTCCGTCTGTCAGTTCATCAAGCACCGCTCTCGGACGCTTGTACGTCTGAGTCCAAAGGAGTGACCACAAACCGGAAACGCCTGTCCAGGTGCCCTCTGAAGAGATACAGACCTGCATAATAAAGCCCCAGCAGGAGCAAGGCAAGCAAGGCTCCCACATCCTCGCCCCACAGCGTGCATCCGAGGAAGAGCACTCCCACCATGAGCAGAAGCGGAATGGCATAGGCAATCCACACGGCCCTGAGTCCCTGCCTGAGGGAGCCCTCAACCATCACCATCTGTCCCACATGCACGGGCACACCATCCATGCAGGCCTCCACTACCTTCTCCTTGCTTTCGCTGCTCTTGCACAAATGCTTTACCGCACAGCCTCCACAGGCCGTCTGCTGCATTATGCGCACCAAACAGGTGGTGGACTTCACTTGCTCCACCACTCCCTCATGCCGGATTGTTTCTTTCATACTATTATGGCCTAAGCCTCAATAATTATGCAAAAATACGAAGTTTTCCGCATATACCCACCAATACGCACGCACACTTTTCCCTGCCCTGCAGTTTTTGCATAACATCCTTTGCACAACCGCTCGCATAGACTTATCTTTGCGAGAAGTATAATCAATAGACACACACGCTGATGCTCACATTCCAAGCCTGTTGCAAAATCAACCTGGGACTGCTTGTCACTGAACGTCGCCCCGATGGTTACCATAACCTGCAGACCGTCTTCTACCCCATCCCACTGTCTGATGAAATCGGTATCGAGGAGAGCCCTGCCGACCGCCTGAGCATGTCAGGCATTCCCATAGAGGGAGCCTGCGAAGACAATCTGGCAATGCGTGCCGTACGCACGTTGCGTTCCATGGGGTTTGACATTCCACCCCTTCACATTCACTTGCACAAGAACATCCCCAATGGGGCTGGTCTGGGTGGCGGGAGCAGCGATGCCGCCGGGATTGTGAGGGTGCTCAATCATCACTATGCTCTGGGCTTGAGTGACGAGGAGATGGAACAGGCTGTGACACCCCTGGGAGCCGACTGTCCATTCTTTGTGCGCAGCAAGCCTGTCTATGCTGAAGGAATAGGTAATGAGTTCAGCCCTATAAGCGTGAGCCTCAAAGGAATGTATCTGATGCTCATCAAGCCCAACGAGTCCGTATCCACCCGTGAGGCTTATGCACTCATACAGCCCCATATGCCCCAAGTGCCCCTTTGCCAACTTGTGCAAAGGCCCATTAGCGAGTGGAGGAACTGCGTGTGCAATGACTTTGAGCGCAGCGTGTTCCCTGGCCATCCTGTCATCGGGGACATCAAGAGGAAACTATATGAGGCAGGATCCGTGTATGCATCGATGAGCGGAAGTGGCAGCAGTGTCTTCGGCATCTTCCAGGAGAAGCCCTGTATGGATGGTCTGTTCGAGGGAATGTTCACCTTCCAGTCACTCCTGTAGGACTTTTCCCCACACGGGATAGGGAAATGCCCTACTACAGCCGCGAGGATGAGCATAACTTTGCATCAGACAACAAAAAGGAACAGACTATGAAACGTTACATCCTGACATTGATAGCAGTCCTGACCATAGTGGCCAGTGCCTCGGCAATGAGTTACCAGAGGGCACGCGAGGAGGCTCTCTACCTGACCGACAAGATGGCTTACGAGCTGAACCTCAATGACCAGCAGTATAATGATGCATACGAGATTAACCTCGACTACTTCCTCAGCATGAACTCAGAGCGAGACCTTTACGAGGACTATCTAAGCTACAGGCTCACCGACTTCAGGCATATCCTGCTCAACTGGCAGTTTGACCTGATGCTGCAGGCTGACTACTTCGTACGCCCACTCGTATGGAACCGTGGATGCTGGGTGTTCCCTATCTACAGCCATTATCACAGGGGTGTGTTCTACTATGACCGACCTCATGTGTACTTTGAGTACCGAGGCGGGCACGGACATCACCACTTCCACGATGGCTATTATGCTGACCGCCGACCCAGATGGGACGGAGGCATGCGGGGCAGGGAGCCCATGGGCCGCCCTGGCAGAGGAGAGGGCCGCGTAAACCCAGGCAGGGGTGATGGCTACCACTTTGACCTTCCCGGACAGGGAGGACGCGAGCCCAGGAGGGACGGACAGCCCGGACGTGACAACAATGGCTTCAATGGCGGACGTGACGGGCGGCCCGAGCGGGATGGCAACAACGGAACTGTCGGACGGGAAGAGCGTCCGGGCAGAGGCAGTTACGAGAGAGAGACCACCCGGGGAAACTACTCCTCTGGCCGTGGGAACGGACAGACCACACGGGGCAATGGCTACACGCGCACTGACCGTGGAAGCTACTCCCGCCAAGGAGTGGGCACAGACACGCGCTCCTATGACCGCACCCATTCCACTCCCAGCCGCACGCCCGGCACGAGCACACGCTCTGGCAGCGGAAGCCAGCCCTACGACCGCGGTAACTCATTCTCACGCAGCAGTTCGCGTGCCACGACAGGCGGAGGGAGTCCTGCAGGATACACACGCGGAGGTGGCATGAGCCGAGGCTCATCAAGTGTGCAGTCACGCGGAGGAAGTGGCAGTCCAGCCACCCGTGGAGGAGCGGCCACAGGAGGCACGATATCACGTGGACGCAGATAAGGTCCCCTGGCATGGAGAAAGCAGAACTCAGAGAGATAGTGGCACAGAGGAGACTCAGTACACACGACATCATTGCCGTGTGTATTGCCACAACGGGGCGGAAAGGTAACGATGCCAAAGAGGAGCTTTACCGATTGACTCTTGACGCGGATGCCCAGACAGCCTTCAATGCCCTGCGCATCTTCACCCACTTTGATTCCTATGACCTTCGATGGTTTGGTGACAAGCATCAGGAACTCATCGGCAGGGCACTGGCAGAGACCAACCAGGGCAAGTTGCGGATGCTGCTCACTCTGCTTCTCCGGCTGCCCTTCTATGCTGACCAACTGGACACAGCCTTCCTGGACTTGTGTGTCAGACTCTTCACCAACACCTCGCTGCCCTATGCCACCAGGGCGTTATGTATGAAACTGGCAGGCAAACAGATGACACCATTTCCTGAACTGACAGATGAACTGGACATCACCATACAACTGCTGGACCAGGAGGAACTTTCTCCCGGACTCCTCTCTGCCAAGCGACAGGTGGAGGAGATGATAAGGAAAGCACGGAGACGACATAAAAAGGCTGCCACGGCAGCACGACCGGTATGACACAGCGACTGCGCCACGGGTATCCCCCATGGCGCAGTCGCTGTAAACTCACCTCTCTTACCAGGACACACCAGCCCGCTGGCAAAAATTACGAGTTGCGCAGTTTCCTAAGCAACTCCTGGTTGATGCGGCGGATGCGCGTCTGTCCCTCCATCAAGTCACGCTTGAAGGAGGAGAACTCCACATTCACATTATTATATATGTCACTGAACGTGTGAAGCAGAGGAGGCAGATAAGGCTGCTCGTTGGTGTTGACCACGATGCGTATGTCCTTGGGC
>CAVKOT010000078.1:0-11916 GCA_963658045.1 Opitutia bacterium UBA4654 | reverse complement strand
GAAGATCAACGTGGTTATCCTCGACTTTGACAACGAGAAGAAGCGCATCGCACTGGGCCTGAAGCAGCTCACTCCCCATCCCTGGGACGCTCTGGATCCCAACCTGAAGGTGGGTGACCACGTGAAGGGTAAGGTGGTCGTGATGGCCGACTATGGCGCATTCATCGAGATCGCTCCCGGTGTGGAGGGTCTGATCCATGTGAGCGAGATGTCATGGAGCCAGCACCTGCGCAGCGCACAGGACTTCATGAAGGTGGGCGACGAGGTAGAGGCTGTCATTCTGACCCTCGACCGCGAGGAGCGCAAGATGTCCCTGGGCATCAAGCAGCTCAAGGAAGACCCCTGGGAGAACATCGAGCAGAAGTATCCCGTGGGCAGCCGCCACATGGCCAAGGTACGCAACTTCACCAACTTCGGTGTGTTCGCTGAGATTGAGGAGGGCGTTGATGGCCTGATCCACATCAGCGACCTGAGCTGGACCAAGAAGGTGAAGCACCCCAGCGAGTTCACTCAGATCGGTGCTCCCATCGAGGTGGTGGTGCTGGAGATTGACAAGCAGAACCGCCGTCTCTCCCTCGGCCACAAGCAGCTGGAGGAGAACCCCTGGGATGTCTTCGAGACAGTCTTCAAGCAGGACTCTATCCACGAGGGCACTATCGTGGAGATGATGGACAAGGGTGCCGTGATTCAGTTGGAGTATGGCGTGGAAGGCTTTGCCACACCCAAGCACCTCGTGAAGGAGGATGGCACACAGGCACAGCTCAATGAGAAGTTGCCCTTCAAGGTGATTGAGTTCAACAAGGACAGCAAGCGCATCATCCTGAGCCACAGCCGCACCTTCGAGGACGCACAGCGTGCCGAGGCTCGCGAGGCCAAGAAGGCAAAGCGCCAGAACAACAACCGCAAGGACGAGACTCCTGCTATCCAGAACCAGGCTGCCAGCACCACACTGGGCGACCTGAGCGCACTGGCTGACCTGAAGGCCAAGATGCAGGCTGACAAGTAATCGAGCCCACAGCCTCCAACCCTGGAGGATGCCAATAAACAGAACGGGGATGGACAAGCGTCCGTCCCCGTTCTTCATTTTATCCCCAAGCGAGGGCACGCCCCTCAGCCATGGCAGGAGGGATGGCACAGGACACCGCCCACAGTTCCACCAGCAAGGAAGCAGAGACGCGCGGCACCGGGAGCCATGCCCATGACACCTGCCGCCCACAGCGACAGAGACAACAAGCCAAGACAATGGAAACATTCAGAATAAACATCCTGGGGTGCGGCTCAGCCAAACCTACCCCACGACACATGCCCACGGCACAGATTATCGACTTCCGCTCAAAATACTTCATGATAGACTGTGGCGAGGGGGCACAGGTGCAGATGCAGCGCATGGGACTGGCCATGTCACGCATCGGGCACATCTTCATCACCCACAACCATGGCGACCACGTCTTCGGTCTGCCTGGTCTCATCAGCACCATGGCACTGCTGGGGCGCACGGCCTCGCTCTATATCCATGGCCCACGAGAGATTGAGGGCTTTCTGAGATGCATCCTCTCCACTTACTGCGAGGGCATCGACTTCAAGGTGGAATTTGTTCCCGTGGACCCCACCAGGCACCAGCTCATCCATGAGGACCGCAGCCTGGAGGTCTGGAGCCTGCCCCTGCGCCACCGCATTCCCTGCTGCGGCTATCTGCTCAGGGAGAAGCCCGGCCTGCCCCACATACGTCGCGAGATGATAGATGCCTTTGACATCCCCGTCTCGCAAATCAACAACATCAAGGCGGGAGCCTCATGGACGACCCCCGACGGGACGCTCATTCCGCACGAGCGGCTCACCACGCCTGCTGCCCCCACGCGCTCCTATGCCTACTGCTCCGACACCATCTACCTGCCGGGGCTGGCCCCGCTCATCCACGGAGCAGACACCCTCTACCACGAGGCCACCTATCCCGAGGCGTTCTCGCTGCGTGCCACCCAGACCTGTCACAGCACCGCGCGCCAGGCCGCACAGGTGGCCAGGGACGCACAGGTGGGCAAACTCATCATCGGACACTTCAGCGCACGCATCAATGACGAGCAGGCACTGCTCCGCGAAGCCCAGGAGGTATTTCCCAAGACCTTCCTGGCCAGGGAGGGAGCCACCTTTGACGTTTAGCGGCCACACGCCATGAGGCCCAGGACACGCTGCCAGGGCCTCGCGCCCAAGCACATCCCCAAGGTGCTCCAGTACACACAAACACAAGTCGCCCGCCTGTACCGTAGCACAAGCGGGCGACTCCATTAGCATCCACAGCATGGCCCTCAGCCCCGACAACCAGTATCATCGGGTACGCCCATGCCCCCAGATGCCCCTAATCCATACAGTCAATCAATCCATGAAGAATGATAAATGGTAATTTCCCAAACGGCAGATGCAGTTACTCCGTGATGGTTATCTGCCCCACGCGATAGCGTCTGTGGCCGTCATCGTCGCCATAAGGGAGGGCATAGACAGGCGTGCCATCGGCCTTTCCCACGGATATGTAGAGCGAGAAGGTGCCTGTGGGACAGGTGCGGAAGAAGGTGCCCTTGGTGTCGGTGAACACCTGGGCCACATTGCAGCGCGTCCTGGTGACAACCGGCACAGCCTTGTCCGGCTCGCCCACGGACAGATGCCTCACGTCCAGGGCCTCATCCACCAGCACCGACACCACGCCTCCCAGACTGTCCTTGATGGTAAAGCAGGGATAGCCACCCTCATAGCAGGGTGCCACACCCGCGTTGCGCCACTGGCTCACGATGGTGAAGGGCTGTCCCTTGCGCACCGTGTCGGGCCATTGGGTGGTCACATTCTGCAGGCGATAGCCCAGGCGCAGGTTGATGCGGCGTATGATGTCACGGTTCTGCTCCAGCTCCACGCGGGGCCACCAGTGGATTGACATATACGAGGCATGATAATCCTCGACCGACTGCAACAGGAGTTCGGGGTCCCACGCCCCGCGTGCGGCTGACTCGCCCATGTGGTCATGCTCGAGCACCACAGGCATCGTGGGCCAGAAGAGTCCCGCCATGCCGCTGTGGTACCAGTGCCGGGGCTTTGGCTGCACCAGGATGCTGTCATCGCGCAGCGAGACTCCACGGGACAGCGCATAGTCGATGACAGGCGAATGCACGACAGGCGCGTCATGCCCCGCAAAGTCATCCGAGATGACCACCTGCGTGTGTCGGAAGTGCTTGCAGTAGAGGTCGATGATGCGCTTCTGCGTCTCCAGCCCCCACTCCTTGCCGTGCTTGGGCGAGGTGAGCACGGTGTGTCCCTCGCCCCACATGCCGAAGTGCCCTATGTCGATGAACGCCACATTGGGATTGCCATCATAGCGTCGCGCCATGCGCTCCAGGAAGGCATCCAGTTTTGCCAGGAAGATGGAGTCGTCATACTCTGGTTCCTTGTACCCATCAACCTCGTAATACTTCGCTCCCGCACGGAACACCCACTCGGGTGTCGCGCTCTGCATCCAGTTCTCGGTGGCTGTGATGCGGAAGGCCACCCGCTTGCCCGCCTGTATCCAGCGCTGTGCGGGGGTATCCACAATCTCCCAGTTGTAGCAGTCCTCCTCGGGCTGCACGAATGCCCAGGGCAGTCGCAGATATACGGTGCTCAGTCCCGGGAAGTCATCGAGCACGTCGCTTGGCGCGAGTTTCGAGCCATAGTTCTTCAGCACGTTGGAGTAGAAGTGCATGGTCCAGCCCATGCCTGGGTTCACCAGTGCCTGTCCGTTGTCCTGGGGACGCACGTCAGCTGCCTGGGCCTGTGAGGCGAAGAAGCCCCCGAGAGCCAGTGCCAGTGCGGGCAGGAAAGTCTTTTTGGTCATATACGTATGTTTAATTGAGAGCGTAAGAGAAGCATGCGGGCCTCAGAAGAGTATCTGCTTGCTGTAGCCTGTGCCCTCCCACACCTTTGCGTCAAGCAGGTGATAGATGGGTGTGAGCCTGGTGTCCGTGCCCTTGAGGAGCCACGCGTCCCCTGTGCCACGCTCCAGCTGGGGGCTGGCGGGCAGGGTGACATCGGCTGGACTGTCACTTCCCAACATGAGCGGACCAGCGAAGACGCGCCTCCACTGGCTGTCCATATTGGCGGTGTTGAGTGTCCCCTCCACACGCACGGGCATCTGGAAATCCACAGCCACCCTGTCGCCCTGCCGGAAGTTGCGTCCCAGCACCAGGAATCCACGCTCATGGCGTGCCTCCACAGGCTGCCCGTTGAGCGTGAGGCGTGCGCCCTCGGTCCATGAGGGAACGGGCAGGCGCAGGGTCACCTTGCCTGCCGTGTTGCCCTTCACCACCAGTGCCACCTGGCTGGCAAAGGGATAGGACGTGGTGACCTCGAAGTCCAAGGCCCCCCGGGAGAGCGGCATCGAGTACTGTCCGGGGCGTAAGAAGGTCATCCACACGGACTTCCCCTGGGAGAAGCAGGTGTAGCGCACGGCCGACGAGAGGCCCTCGCCACCACGCATGCTGCAGCACCAGTGCGCCTCGGGAGTAGATACCGCCAGCCGGCGTGTGCCTGTGGCCTTGCCGGGGCAGTTGTCACAGCCGAAGCCGCCATTGTGCCTCTGCGTGTGGCACAGGCCATTGTAGTATATCAGTTCAGCATACTCCAGGTACTCGGGGTTCTGGGTCTGCTGCCACAACTGCACGGCCAGCATGTAGGAGTCAACGATGGCACAGGGCTCCGTCCACGTGTTGAAGCGGTCAAACCAGTTGTAATTCTCGTAGTTCTCAGTCATTCCATTCTCCACATACAGGCGGAATCGCGCCTCCGCCTCCCGCGCATAGCGGCTCTCTCCAGTGAGCTCGGCATAGCGCATCAGTCCCCTGCATGCGGTCAGCGTGGCGTGTGTCTGGGCCTTGATACCCGTCAGGTCCACCTGCAGAAAACGGTCGATGAGTGTCTCGATGGGCTTGCGCAGGTCCTCGTCACCCAGCACGGCATAGGCGTGGATGAGTCCCTCCATGCCGATGAACACGCAGCCCACGTCGGTCGAGAGCATCCAGCCGTCCTGCGAGGCCACGATGGAGCCCGACTCCGCCCCCTTGCCCTGCACGCGGTCCTCGGGTCGGATGGGATAGGCAGCAAACTTGTCGGTGAGTGGCAGGAAGAGGTTGCGGGCGATGCTGCCTATTACCTTGCGCACGCTCTCGTCCTTCTTCCACAGATAGTACTCACACAGTCCGCGCAGCATCCAGCCATTGCCCGAGAGCTGTTGCTCGTGGGCGATGCCCGGATGTATGGTGCCCATGTACCCCATATCGTTGAGGTGCGAGGGTATCTGCCTGATGATCTCGTCGAGATACCTGGGCGTGCGGTGCGATGCCTGTGCGTCCAGTGTGAGTGCCAGTATGGTGCGCCCCTCGGTGTCACCAGGCCAGTCGAGCGACTGCTCCTCGGTGAGGAACACGTTCTGCGGCCAATACTTCTCCTCCTCCAGCCTCTGCATGTTGCGCTCCACGCGCAGTGCGAGTTCGCCCTTGAGGGTTGTCTGCCCGAAGGGAGCAGGCTGTGGCAGGCTGTTCTTACGTGCCTCTGCGGGGAGGCCAACACTGAGGGTCAGGACGGCCGCCAGCGTGAGGCGGCCCATGAAATTTGCCATGAAGTCAAGTCAGTTTGAGTGAATAAAGGAGGCCAGGCTCATTGCCTTGCCTATACAAAGTTAGGGCTTTTTCCCCGAAACGGGCTTCTCTGCATGCGAAAACAATGTCCAACCTGCCTGCCAAGGGTACTTTTCCCACCCACGAGACAGCCCGAGGGCGGGCCTATATAATATATAATGTGTAACACGCACGGCACCGCGCCCTACTCCCCAAGGGCTCATCCCAGGCCGGGCCATGCCAAAGGGGAAGGCCTGACATCCAGTCAAAGGCACAAACGTAACAAGTGGCGTAAATATTGCATGCACACACAAAATTTCTGCGGAAAAGTTTGGCGCACCCACGCAAAAAGGCTAACTTTGCTTAGCAAACAACAAAAGAAATGAAGAAAATCATCCTTCTGGCACTGCCCCTGGCCCTTGCGCTCAGCCCCATCAGCATGGTGGCGCAGAGCGAGCATGAGAGCATGGAGATGACCACATCGGGCATCACCATCACGGTGAACGGCAATGTGGTGCGCGTGAGCGGTGCACAGGGTGAGGTGATGAGGGTCTTCAACCTCACGGGTGCCGAGGTGGCCGCCACACGCATTGACGGTGCAGAGAAGACCCTAACGCTGAACATCCCCAAGGGGTGCTACCTGCTCAAGGTGGGCAAACTGGTGCGCAAGATATACATACGCTGACCCACAGCGGCACACGCCACGCTTGCCCCGGGACTGGCACTTCACCAGCCCGACAGGCACTGCCCTCCCCCACTATCCCTCCCATGCCAGCACACAAGGCCACATCCCCCAGATGGCCCTACCAGCCCTACGGACAACCATTCAATCTTACACCCAGCCCCCACCCCCATGTGGAGCCCACACACCCATGACACGGCATCATGTCGCGTGCATGCCACCGCACACATTGCCTGCAGTGGCCATGCCAGCCCACTTTTCTTCCCAGCCCATTAAACCCTGCGCCCCCAGAGGCATCTAACCCACAGCATGACAGACGAGACACTCCTCATAAGCCGCCTGCAGGACCCACGCACACGCGAGCAAGCCTTCACACAACTGATACGCCAGTACCAGGAGACGCTCTATGTGGTGATACACGGCATACTGAAGTCCCACGCCGACACTGATGACGCGCTGCAGAACACCTTCATCAAGGCCTGGGGAGCCATCGACACCTTCCGTGGCGAGGCACGCCTGGGCACCTGGCTCTACAGCATCGCACGCAACGAGGCCCTGACCTACCAGAGCCGCAAGGCGCGCAGCATCGACTCACAGGGCGAGGACCCCGTGGCCATGGGCAGGGTCGAGAGTGACCCCTATATGGACGGCGACGAGACGGAGCGCATGCTGCGCCAGGCCATCGACCAACTGCCCGAGAAGCAGAGGGCGGTGTTCATGATGCGATACTTCCAGGAGACCCCCTACGAGCAGATGAGCCAGATGACCGGCACGAGCGTGGGCGCGCTGAAGGCCAGTTACCACCTGGCCGTGAAGAAAATCACTGCCTTTTTCCAGCAAAACGATTAAACCAATGACATGAGAGAGCATCCAACAGATAAGGAGGACGACAAGATGAGACAATACACCGACGAGGAGGTGACCCTCAGGCAACTCACCAGGGCAGCCAACCCCTATCGCGCGCCCAAAGGATACTTTGACGCGCTGCCCGGCAGGGTGATGCAGAAGGTGAAGGCACGCCAGCGCAGGCGCGTGGCCATGCGATGGGCCGTGGCAGCCGTGCTGGCAGGATGCGTGGCCACAGTGGGCTTCACCCTGCTGGACAAGGGCACGCGGGAGCGGCAGCACAGCGAACTGGCGCACACCCAGTACATCGACGAGGCGCTGGACTACTCGATGATAGACAACGCAGAGATAGCATATTACCTCACAGAAGCAGAATGAACATGAGCACGCGACACACACCAGAGTGGCTCAGGAGAGCCACATGCGCCATCCTCATCATGATGGCCGCACTCACAGGAGCCAGCGCGCAGCCCCAGGGAGGACGATTCAATCCCGAGGAATTCCGCGCGCACCTGGAGGGATTCATCAGCCGCGAGGCAGGGCTGACGGCCAGCGAGGGCAAGGCATTCTTCCCGCTGTTCCACGAGATGAAGGAGAAGCAGCACAAGATGCAGGATGAGATATTCCGCCTCAAGCGCAACGGGCCCGATGACAATGCCAGTGACAAGGACTTCGCCACAGCCGTGCAGCGCATCAAGAGCCTGGAGGTGGAGAAGGCCGAACTGGAGGCGCAATACTACAAGAAGATGTGCAAGGCCATCCCCGCCCGCAAGGTATATCGGGCGATGAAGGCCGAGGACAAGTTCCACCGGGTGATGCTTGACAACTTCAGAAAGCCGAAGCGCAAGCGCAACTGAGCAGGCACGACACGACACACGGCATCTGCCACACAGCACAGCAAGGCTGGCATCCCGCAACGGGGCGCCAGCCTTGTCGCTTTATTCAGTAAAGATGGTAACTTCCCCTGTAATTCATGCAATTCCGTTCCAGGAAAAGTGCGCTACCTTTGCAGCGTGAACTAAAAGAGACTACTGACATGAGCAAAAGCGTAATGCTGCTTACTGGCGCAGGCCAGATAGGCATGGCCATAGCCCGCAGGATGGGCTACGGCATGAGGATAGTCATCGGTGACAGGAACATGGCCAACGCCGAGGCAATAGCCCGCACCATGAGCGAGGCGGGGTTTGACACCATGGCCGTGCAGATGGACCTCTCGTCGAGGGAGTCCATCCAGCACCTGCTGGCTGTGGCCCAGGAACAGGGCGACATCAGGATGCTTGTCAACGCAGCCGGAGTGTCACCCAGCCAGGCACCCATCGAGGCCATCCTGAGAGTGGACCTGTATGGCACAGCCGTGCTCCTGGAGGAGGTGGGACGCGTGATAGCCCCGGGCGGAGTGGGCGTGACCATCTCCAGCCAGTCGGGCCACCGCATGCCCGCACTCACACCCGAGCAGGACGAGGCTCTGGCCACCACGCCTGCCGAGCAGCTGCTCGCGCTCGACCTGCTGCAGCCGGCCAACATACGCGACACGCTGCATGCCTACCAGCTGGCCAAGCGGTGCAACGTGAAGCGTGTGATGGCCGAGGCGGTGAAGTGGGGAGAGCGCGGCGCGCGCATCAACTCCATCTCGCCAGGCATCATCGTCACGCCCCTGGCACTGGACGAGTTCCGTGGCCCCAGGGGAGACTTCTACAAGAACATGTTTGCCAAGTGCCCCGCTGGCCGGCCCGGCACAGCCGACGAGGTGGCCAACGTGGCCGAACTGCTCATGAGTGACCGTGGGGCATTCATCACGGGGGCAGACTTCCTGGCCGACGGAGGAGCCACGGCCTCCTACTTCTACGGGCCGCTCAAGCCGGAGGCCAAATAACATAATCCGCTAACAGACACTGGAATGAGACATTTCACAAAGGGCCTGGCCATGCTGGCGGCAGGAGTGCTCCTGTCGCTGTCATGCAGTGCGCAAGGCCATTCACGACAGACCAAGGGAGAGAGCAAGATGAGCACAAAGCAGCAGGGCAAGGCACTCGTGGTGCACTTCTCACACGCAGGCGAGAACTACGGCGTGGGCAACATCAAGGTGGGCAACACGAAACTGGTGGCCAGGGAGATATGCAAGGTGAAGGGTGCCGACGAGTTTGAGATCGTGCCCGAGAAGAGTTATGACATGCCCTACCGCGACCTCACACGCCTGGCCAAGGAGGAGGCCGAGCGGGGCGAGAAGCCTGCCTTCAAGGGCGGGGTGAAGAACCTGGAGCAGTACAGCACCATCTACATAGGCGGCCCGATATGGTGGGGCACCTACCCCAGGGTGATGTTCACCTTCTTCAGCAAGTATGACCTGAACGGCAAGACCATCATCCCCTTCTCCACCCACGAGGGCAGCGGACTGGGCTCGGTGGTGAGCGACCTGAAGAAGATTTACCCGAAGGCGAAGTTCGGCAAGGCCTTCTCCATCTACGGACACGAGTGCCAGAAGGACCTGAGCCAGGTGGACAAGTGGCTTAGGGAGTAGTAGCAGGACAAGTCCCCTCCTCTGCCTCCCCCAAGGGGGAGGGGTGATTACCTCCTGGGAGGAGGGAATGGGTGAAATGGGATGGGAGTCCCGAAATAAATGCATGCCGCTGCGTTGGCCGATGCAGGGGCATGCAACCGCCCATGCAGCGGCATGCAACGGCCAACGCAGGGGCATGCGGTTATTCACGATGCCAGGTGTCAGAATTCCCTCCACACCGAGGCAAGAGAGGAGAGGCGCGTCCCAACGACAACAATCCCCCGCCAGGCAAGACCTGACGGGGGATTGTCCTGTATATACCAGGCAAAAGGCATGCCGTCAAAGACACTCCACCACGCCCCATCCCTTGGCGATATCTTCACTCCTTCCCCCTGGGGGGAGGCTGGGAAGGGGGCTACTGCTGCTGCTGGGAGGCCTCACTCCGCTTGGCCTCGTTCCACAACTCGTCCATCTCGCCCAGCGTCATGTCACGCAGTTCCCGGCCCATCTCCTTGGCCCGCTGTTCCACATAGCCGAAGCGACGGATAAACTTCTGGTTGGTGTGCTCCAGCGCATTGTCGGGGTTCAGATGGTAGAGGCGCGCGGCATTGATCAGGCTGAAGAGGAAGTCGCCCAACTCCTCGGTCTGCCGCTCACGGTTGTCCTCCCGCTGCAGTTCCTGCTCCAGTTCGCCCATCTCCTCACGCACCTTCGCCCACACGTCCTCGCGCTTCTCCCAGTCGAAGCCCACTCCGCGCGCCTTGTCCTGTATGCGGTAGGCCTTGATGAGCGAGGGCAGCGCGTCGGGCACGCCCGCCAGCACGGTGCGGTTGCCGTCCTTCTCCTTCTGCTTCATCTGCTCCCAGGTCTTCACCACCTCGCCTGCCGTCTGTGCCACGGCATCGCCATAGACGTGCGGGTGGCGGAAGATGAGCTTGTCGCACAACTTATTGCACACGTCCGCAATGTCAAACTGCCCCTTCTCGCTGCCTATCTTGGCATAGAAGCAGATGTGCAGCAGCACGTCACCCAGTTCCTTCTCGATGTTGAGCGTGTCATCCTTCATGAGCGCGTCACACAGCTCATAGGTCTCCTCGATGGTATTGGGGCGCAGGCTCTCATTGGTCTGCTTGCGGTCCCAGGGGCACTTCTCACGCAGGTTGTCCAGTACGTCCAGCAGCCTCCCGAAGGCCGCCAACTTCTCTTCTCTCGTATGCATCTTCTTTCTTTTTTTGAGATTTCTATACCTTATATATATGTCATGGCGAGGCTGCCGGGCCCCCTCGGCGGGGAGCCAGAGCCCGCTTCACCATGCAAAATTAAGACATTTTCCATGAGTGCGGCCGCTGTGCGAAGTCTAAAGTTGCGCTGTGAAAACGAACCCGCGCCCCTCCCGCCGCCGCCATCTCACACACAAGGCATGATGATGTGGGCCTCTGGGCATCTACTTACAGCGGAATTTCGTATCTTTGCAACTTGGAACAAACGAACAAAACATATCACAGACATGGAATTAGCATCTAAGTACGCACCCTCGGAGATTGAGGGCAAATGGTACGAATACTGGGTGAGCCACCGTCTCTTCAGCAGCAAGCCCGACAGCCGCGAGCCCTACACCGTGGTCATCCCGCCACCCAACGTGACCGGTGTACTGCACATGGGCCACATGCTCAACAACACCATACAGGACATCCTCGTGCGCAAGGCGCGCCTCGATGGCAAGAACGCCTGCTGGGTGCCCGGCACCGACCACGCCAGCATAGCCACCGAGGCCAAGGTGGTGAACCGCCTGGCCGAGCAGGGTATCAGGAAGCGTGACCTCACCCGCGAGCAGTTCCTGGAGCACGCATGGGACTGGACACACGAGCACGGGGGCATCATCCTCAAGCAGCTGCGCCGCCTGGGTGCCAGCTGTGACTGGGACCGCACGGCCTTCACCATGGACGAGGAGCGCAGCGAGAGCGTGCTGCGCGTGTTCTGTGACCTGTATGACAAGGGGCTCATCTACCGCGGCCTGCGCATGGTCAACTGGGACCCGAAGGCCCAGACGGTGCTCAGCACCGAGGAGGTGATTTACCGCGAGGAGAAGAGCCACCTGTTCCACCTGCGCTACTATGTGGCCGACCAGGACACCAATCCCGTGCGCCCCACAGGCCAGGAGGGCGAGGTCCTGCACCAGGATGCCAGCGGACGATACTATGCAGTGGTGGCCACCACGCGCCCCGAGACCATCATGGGCGACACGGCCATGTGTATCAACC
>CAVKOT010000077.1:0-12225 GCA_963658045.1 Opitutia bacterium UBA4654 | reverse complement strand
CATTATATATTATATGCGCGCGCAAAGGAACAAAAGGAGGATAGGGGAGAAAAACCGGGAAAAACGAGGGCTTGGAGAAAAGGAGGAGAAGAAGGAAGGGAGGAGAAAGAAGCGGCAATCCCCCATCCCACCCCAAAAAAGAATCTCGCTATTGCCCACCAGTGAGAATTTGTCCCCGACTATTCACTCCCTCGACACTCAACGCTGGCTCGCAATCGTGTCCATTGCCCCACAAGGTTATTTCAGCCTCACCATTTCCGTCCAATCTGAGATTTGGATTCCAGTAGAGCGTACGCCGATAGTCGGTATGACCTGGCAAAGGACGCATTTCATAGTGGGGCTGATAAAAATCCTCACAGACGTCATAGCCTGTCATCACATACATCCTGTCACGACTTGTCACCCTCTCCATATTGTCAGGCAAGGCCACCAGATTGACAGTCACCGTAGGCTGGTCGGCTGCCTGGTAACGCTTGTCCCCCTCCAGACGTGGTGCATAATCGGTATAGATGAGCACCTTGTCAAGGTTACGCAAGTGATTGTAGCGCAATTGGTCACTGATGGATGTGAAGAACTTGGCATCATGGCCGTTCCACCTACGTTCCAGGTCATAGGAACGCAGGATACCCATGTCACCTATATAGAGCCGACCCAGGTTGAGTGACAGGAAAAGCGAGCCACACAGCCAGGCTGGCATGAGTCCTGCGTCCACCACCTGATTGTACGCCTCATAGGCATCCACCACCAGGGCTGGCTTGCCCAAGTCCAGCGCACGCAGTCCACCGCGCCTTGCTCCCACGACCACTCCTGCCATTATCGTGGTACTGTCATCACCCTCATCCAGGACATATTCAGAATCTTCGGGCAGATGTGTCTGGTAGAAAGAGTATGGCTTCACGAAACGTGGATAGGGCTGGCGAAGGCGCACGCTGTAGTCGGGATACTCATCAGAATCAAGCATGAGGTCAGCCTTCTTTCCTTTCTTTGTGGCTATGAGATGCAGATAGTAGGAAGTATCTGAGTGGGGAGCCTGCAGGGCGAACTGCCCTTCCCTGGTCTCTGCTGTAATTTCCAGTTTTTTGTTTGAGGCTTGGTTGGAAAGAACAGTGAATTGCGCGCCAACCTCTACCTCGTCCGCCAGTTTTCTCAGATACTGGCTATTGGATGTCACGCCCTCCTTCTCCTCCATCTCTGTCGAATAAAATCCTGCTTGTAACACATTATTTTTGTCCTGCTGCATCCTGGTGTTTGTTCCCACAGAATACCAGTTCATCTCCGCCTCTATGGTTGGCTCGGGAGCATCTGCCACCTCTTGCATTTTCTCAGTATCCTCCACACGTCTGCGTACCTCTTCTATCTTCGGTCCGCACGTCCCCCCTGTGGGATAGAGGTTCTTGAACGCGGTGATGTCCTGCACCGGCTGCGTATAGTAGAAGTCTTCTGGGTCTCTTGATGTATATCCATACACATCCCCACGCAGTATGGGAGATATCTCAAAGGGCTCGCTCATGCGGAAAGGCTCCAGCATCTCCCGCCACTCATGCCTGCGCCAGCCCTGCACCATCAGCAGCAAGTCCAGATGACGACGATGGACAGAATCGTCCGCCTCGAAATAATAACCAGGATTTTCCACGAAGCCCTTTATCTGACTGCACAGCAAAGCCTCAGTAAGCAAATTGCCATTGTCGTAAGTCTCTGCGGAGTAGGCCTTGTCTCTGATGGAAACAGACACACATCCGCTGGTGGCAGCCTTCAGCCTCAATGTGGATTTTCCATAGGGAGGCAACATAGCGGGAAGCCCTACGGCACTTACACTCTCAGACTGCACCTTATCTTGGCAACAAAACAGGAGTCTGTCCGCCCACACCTTCCCATTCCTGTCAAAAATAGTCACCTGTGCAACCCCCGCGTCCAGATATTCCCTCGGTACGGTCATCCCCTCTGCATTCACCTCGCACTGATACCTCACCGCACCGTTCTGCATGACGGTCATACCCAAAGGTACATCCCGCATTCCCGATTGCGTCACCCTGACGGACAATCCGTTTTCGTCTTCCCAGACCTGAAGACTGATGCCTTCTTCTACCCTCCTAGGCAAATCCACCCTGGCGGCCAGTCCATTTCCCCAGTGAAATTCGGCCTTGTATTTTTCACCAGCCTGAGCGGTAATCTCCAGCATGCCACGTCCCCTATGCTCTGTCTGTCCGACAGCGACAGTCTCGCCCTTGGCATCCATAATGACCAACTGGCCATCAAGATGCTCACCCTTCTCACTCACAGCCTCAAAGGCAATCCTCTGCCCCACCCCATTTACCCAGTTGCCTCCCTCAGGATAGAGTGTCACCTCGGCATCAGGCTTCTCCTTCTTCAACTTGTAGTAACGGCGAAGAGGGCGCAGGGTCATCACCTGGCTGTACTCGCCAGCCTCCCTGGGCTTGTCATAGACAGGGAACACACGGCTGTAGAGTTTGTCATAGTCGCGGTAGAACTCCCTGGCCATGTCTTTACTCAGAAACCACCTGTTGGTAGCCTTCTGCCTTGGATGCTCATGCTCGCCCCAGTTGAGCTGCCAGCGTGTGTAGGCCCGCAACTCATAGTAGCCAGCATAGGCAGTGTCGGGAATGCAGAAGGAGCCGCTGGCCATTCCGTCTCTCAGCCGCAATGTCTGCCTCTCCACCAAATAACCATCCTGATTGATTAGTTCGGCATAGAGCACGCCACTGATGTCCGAGGGAGTCATTTTCCCATCTCTCAGCACATAAGCCTTATACCAGAGGGTATCGCCCAGGAAATAGCAGTTGTTGTCCATGTGTACCGACACTATCTCCTGCGGAGTCTTCCTGGCGTATGCTGCCACCCTGCTGGCCAGAGCCCGCAACGAGTCGTCGGCAATCTCACCCCGCAATACAGGGAACTGCCCGCGTGAGAACGCCATTTGTTCCGAGTTTTCCTTCTGTACGCTCTCTGTTTTTCCCCTAATGATACTTTCCTCTTCCCTACTGCGTTTGATGATTTCGTCCGACCATAATGTAGGGTCATAAGTTGAATGGTTGATGGCTTCCAACAAGTTGCCCCTGGCCTTCTGTGCGTGCAAATTGCTTTTCCGTCCAGCAACATCCAGCAATACGGATTTGCAGTGTGTTCCCATGCAGGTGAGTTCCGTCACGATGTCACGCACTTTTGTATAACCCGCCTCCTGGTCATATCCGATACGGACGTGCAATGTGACAGGTTGCTTCTGCTGTTGGGAGGAAGAACCAATCTGCAAATCCATCTGAAGATTGACGACCTCTCCCTCCAGGGCCAACGGTCTGTAAGTCTTGGCATCCACAAACAACGTTCCCTCCAGGAAGCAGTCGTCCTCCTTCTTAGACCTATCCCTGTGAAACCCTATCTGTAGTGTCTCGTTCCCATTGTCATCAACATTCGATGCAATTCTGAACGTGTAACCGCTCTTCTCCAAGTCCTCACCTGGCATTCTTCCAAAAGGAGTTACCATTGCTCTCCAAAAAGTTTCTCCATGTATCTGTGGGCCGAGCGACAGCGGGAAGTGCAAGTTGGAGAACACCATCGAGGTCGTGTCTGCTTTTCCTGTAGATGCGCGGAAGTGCCTCCCGCTGTAGAACAGGATGTCGCGCAGGTTTACAGCAGACTTGCATTGCAGAAACCCCTCCACCAGTTCCCGCGTCCCTGCAATGTCATATACCTGACGCAAGAAGAAGTCCGACTTTTCTTTCTTGTGACTGGAGTAATCGCTGGACAGCCTCTGATATACACGCTGCAGGATGGTCATGGCGGGCAATACCGTCACTTCCCGAAGTTCTGTGGATATGGGAAGGAGTCTCACCGTGCTGCCCACCTCCGACACTTTTATTGAGTAAGGACTGTAGCCCACGAATGTAAACCTGAGCGTGTCATCCAGGGCTGCTGTCAAGCAAAACTCTCCCTCCGAGTTGGCAATAGTCCCCTCGCCCTTCCCCACCACATAGACACTTGCGTATGGCAAAGGTTCGCCAGTCTGGCCATCAACGACACATGATGTGCATACCTGAGCAAAAACACGACAAGCCATAAAGAAATAGAGCAGAAAGAAAGCAAGCCTCTTGGAAAAATTTCGTTTTGCTTGACAAATACACATACTCTTTATTAATTTAGTTTTATAGTACTATTTGCCTCATAGAAATCACCGAATGCGCCATAATCCATATGATAACGTATCGTGATTGTCACCAGGAATTCCCCTGACCACACAGCCTCGGCGAAATCAATCTCAACATTATATTTATCCATATTTATACCGCTGGAATCGTACACGATATTCGTAAGATAAAGAGAAGCAGCATCATCCCCAACGTTTGCTTTTCCGTCGTCCCATGAAAGCACCACACTAAATGGAGGGACATTAACTATTTTTGAGCCCTTTGAAATGCTCGCATTTTCTCCGCAACCTGTGGTACATCCCGAGCCACACCCAGAAGCGTACTTCTCGCCATAACCATCTCCACATTGCTTGTAGAAGACACTACCTGTGTCTGAATATTTTATATAACCGCCAGGCCAATACCCTTTCTCGGCCATCTCATAGTAGGCTGTAACTGAAAATGGATTAAGTTCCGTTCCTATCTCATTATTGTTCTTCTTACGCTCTATCTGCCCATCTTTGGTTATGTAGATAAGTTCCAGGCTTCCCTTTAGAATCACCCAGCCTCCTGTCCATTCTTTCAAATAGACCATACTCTGATACATCTCCCAATCTACAGGATTGACTTTACTTCCAGAAATGTTTGTCATAATAGTACAATTTTATTGTCATTACAAATATATTAACACGCTTTGCCTTATCAGCCTACAAATCTCTTCCCGATAATAGTCTGCAATAAAAAGTTTCTCCTTGTCGTCATCTGTCTGATATGTATCAAGAATCGCACTTACGATTTTGGGCAAAAGCGTTGCTCCCCCGCTTACAATTTGCAAGATTCTTTTGTCTATATCAAGTAATGGAGTCTCCATGCAGTCTCGACCATGTAGGAATGGAATTACAGCCACCTGGTCTATCGGAAATGTTTCCTCGCAATGCAAATGGTTACATAGCAACCTGCGCTCTGTCTTCGTCCAGTCCCTTGTTATCTTATACATGCGTAATTGTGGATGTAGTGCCAACCTCTTCTGCTGTCCTTTTCCATCAAAATCCAAAGACCTTGCTGTGTTTGCATCAGACGCAAAACCGTCTTTGCATTCTGACGCATTCCAGTGCGAGCAAACATCATAAAAAAAAACGAAATACTTTGCTATACCATCGGCATCCCTTCCTGGCACATGTTTGAAATAACCAATCTGTTTAAGAGGAAGTTCACGTTCAGGAAATAAGGCAACTATTCGGCTATAGTATTCCTGATGGTATAAATAAAGAATGGAAGCTAGGTCTTTGAGCACGTTTTTGTTCCGTTTATGTCCACCCAATATGTGATAGAAACGATGCGAATAGAAATTACCCACATCACAAAACTCGCCACTCAAATAACCTTCATCCTTAACAGGCTTTCCTATTACACTGATGACCTCACGATGTGCTTTGTCTGCCAACACAGCAAAGAGTACCTGTTCAAAAAGAATATTGCAATCCACTTCCTGCTGCAGCACAGCATTGGTATCATCCAAGCGGTTTCCTTTAACAAATGCCGTGGCCTTCTTACAATAAGTTTTTATGAACTCCAAATCACTTCCACCAAATACCCCCATATTATACGATGAGACAGAATCTTCATGGATGCTTTTCTCCAAGTCTTCAGGAAAAGTGAAACCAGGAAGATTTAGGGCATCATCTATCATCTTCCGATAATATACAGTGCCAATCTCCCGATTCTGAGCCACAAGTTGGGCATGAAGTATTTCCGTTGGAAAAGGTTCACTTATATATATATCCCCATCAACGTGAAGAAAAGGTTCTGTCTGAAGCGAGTAGGTTTTTATTTTAGCATACGCCCAGTGCATAGGGCGGCATAGTTTCTCATTATATACTACATGAGCATGCGTATAGGGCAATTTCAACTTTTCTATTAACAGTTCATAACCTTCATGGTCTGTATAAAGTTCCACATCGTCATAAAACCTACGCAAAGAAAGGCAACTTAAAGTCCATGACATCAGGTTGTATTCTGGTAAAGGCCATCCATATGCCTTTTCCAAAGGATTGCCCCCACCACTCCAAAAGGTTTGCACAATCTTCATAGCATAACATTTTCAGTTTTCAAGTCAACAACGCGTTAAAGATACAATAACAATTTCATCCGTACAAACTTTTTTGGGGGAATTTTATTTAATTCCAGTTGCTCATCGGTTGCACTATTTGAAACCAGGCCGTTTCCGAGTGTCCAGAATTCACAAAATGACAGAACACATAAAGAGGGAGGGGCCATGAAGCAGGCCAAAAGCACGCCAACGAGGTGCCCGACTTCACCGCCACGCTGACCATAGTGGGTGGTGTGCCCAGTTCAATTAGGGCAACACGTCAGGAAGGGCAGGACATAGGGGACACCTATGACCTGGCAGGCCGAAAAGTAAAGGAGCCTGCCCGCAGACAAGTATATGTCAAGAAAGGAAAGAAAATGGCAAGATAACCGCAACCAAGCGGACTGAGAGAAAAAGGCAGTAGTGCCTCCCTCAGGAGACACACCTCATTATCCGTCATTTCCCTCTTGAATATAGAGAAGGACGGCTTGGCATAACGCAGGCATCTCTTGAAGTACGCCTTTTGCTTGTCGGGATTATAACTTGCCACAGAATACCTCTCTATGTCCACCATGAAGGGACCCTCATACTCCAGATAATAGAGGTCCTTCTCAATGGTTCGCCTGCCCAGCAGTTCATCCAGTATCTTATATCGGGTCATCGCGTTCTTGTTGGCTGGCATGAGATATTCTTTCTTTGAAGTGCAAATCTACACACTGATAACGAACTTTATGTTCGCATTATTGTGCGGGCAAAGAGAAAATGCTTCCCTGCAACAGGGGAAGGCTATAAGCACAGGACACAAGGCATACTGGCATCCATATCCAAGAAGGGCACTGGGAGACGGGGCAATGGACTACCCCACCGTCCAGCCCAAGGCTGGACGGTGCGAGAAGTTAACTTACTTTGCAAAGTCAGTATGCTTGCATCCACCGTCCAGCCTTGGGCTGGACGGTGGAGATGTGTCTTGCCTGGGCCACCCTTGCATGCTCATGTGCCAATGCATGCATACTGCCACTCAATGGCAAGCATCATCCGCCGGCCAGCCATGAGCATTCGGGCACCACCTCCTCCCTAATGGCTAATGGCTGGTGGGGGGATAAAGTTCCTCCTGGCACAAGCAGGAAGGGAAAACGACGCCCCCAACCATTCCCTGGCATGAACGTTGTGCCAGGGGATGGTTGGGGGCGTGACGCGTATGTGTGAGGGGAACGGGCGGTTACTTCACAAGCACCTTGCGCACTGTGCTGCCGCTTCTCCTTATATATATACCTCCATGGGCGTTGGCTGCCGACACGGCACGGCCTGCGATGTCATAGGTGGCAGAGGGTGCGGCAGAAGAGCCGGCAACCCTCACGTCGCCAATGCCCGTCATGGTGTCATCCACCTCCTTCAGGCCATCAAAGATATCCACATTGTCCACGGAATACACAGGCCAGCCCTTGGACTTCAGGACTGCCAGGTCAGAGGACGAAAGCTCGTTCTCCTCCAGGTCACTCTCGTACTCAAAGGGGATGAATGCCTGGGGGTCCATGCCATACCAGTCAAAGTAGTCGTCTATCTCCCGGTACTGCGGGAGCGAGTTTACGAGCTCAGTCATGCTCTGCCCCTTGATGCAGTTGCGCTCAATCTCCATCTTGCCCATGTGGTTGTCCGCAGCAAGTTTGATGGCCGTAAGGCTGTTGTTGAAGCATGACACCCACTGCACCAGAGGGTTTGCGGTGAGGTCAAGCGTTCCCTCCAGTCTGTTCTCGCGGCATACAAGTTCCTTCAGTTTGAGGTTCTTGCTCACATCGATAGACGCGAAATTATTCTTATAGCAACTGAACATGTTCAGTTCAGGCAGGCCAGAGAGGTCTATCGAGGAGAGTTGGTTGTCACCCACATACAGGGTGACAAGGTTGGGCAGGGTGCCAAGTTTGATGTCTGTAAGCCTGTTGTTGTCAGCGTAGAGTTCGACGAGCAGAGGGTTTCCGCTCACATCGAGCGACTCCAGCATGTTACTGCTGCAGTCCAGGCGCGTAATCTTTCCACGAAGTTCCACTTCCTGTGCGGTCACCTTGAACGAGCCATCCGAAGGATCTGGCTCGGCACCTATCACATCCACATCATTACCATTGGACTGTATGGAGAAGCCCATATACTCACCTATCTTGTGAGCCGTCTTCATCTTGATTACATAGTCCTGGGCACTCACCCCAGCAGAGAACACAAGCAGCAATGCTGCAAAGAGAGGAAAGATTCTGTTCATAAGCATTTAATAAATTTATATATCGCAATCTGTTTCCATATCCTCCATTCCGCTTGCAAAAGTACGCACATTCGCACCATACAGCAAGACTATTGCCACAGAAACTGACTGAACAATACACAAAAGGACAGCATACATTATAAGAAAGGCTGGAGCGGGCTGTCCGGTGCCGTCCAGCCCTGTGACACACCCTCCAGCCACGGGCAAAACCCGTGCCCACCGCCCTATCCTGCCAGGCATGGAGAAGTAATTGGATGAAATCTTTGCTCATATTGCGGGAAACATCTAATTTTGCGGTAACTTACTTACATATCAGCCATGTGCACAGGTCCTGCGCACATGCTCCAAACGTCAAACAGAAATAAAAGGAATGAAAGAGTTCATCAAGTACACAATGGCCACCGTCGTGGGACTGGTGCTGGTAAGCGTCATCATGGGTGTCCTGACCATTGTGTCTATGGCTGGCATGATGGCCAGCGAGGGCATGTCATCACCCATCGAGAAGAAGTCAATACTGCGCATCAACCTGCAGGGCAGCATGACTGAGCGCGCGGGAGCAGAGACCCCCCTGAACATGCTGGGGGGTGACGCCACCAAACAGATTGCCCTGGACGAGGCCCTGCAGGCCCTGGCCAAGGCTGCCAAGAATGACAAGATAGAGGGCATCTACCTGGAGGGAGGCACACTGAGTGCCTATCCCGCCGAGGCCCAGGAACTGCGCCAGGCACTGCTCGACTTCAAGAAGAGCGGCAAGTGGATAGTGGCCTATGCCGACACTTACTCGCGTGAGGCTTATTACCTGTGCTCGGTGGCCGACCGTGTCTATCTCAACCCCATCGGCATGCTGGAGTGGAGCGGACTGAGCAGCAACCCGATGTTCTTCACCGGTCTGATGAAGAAAGTGGGCGTGAGGATGCAGGTCTTCAAGGTGGGCACCTACAAGAGTGCCGTGGAGCCCTACATCGCCGAGCAGATGAGCGACGCCAACCGCGAGCAGGTGGCCAGTTACCAGCAGAGCATCTGGCAGAACATGCTCAAGGAGGTGGCCAAGAGCCGCAAGACAACAGCCCAGGCACTTGACCTGCTGGCCGACAGCCTGACATTCCTGGCTGACCCGCAAGTGGGGGTGAAGGGTGGCCTGATAGACAAGACCTGCTACCGCGACGAGGTGAAGAAGGAACTGAAGAAGCGCACCAAGACGGACGATGACGAGAGTCTGCACTTCGTGAGCCTCACCGACATGGCCAAGTCGGAGGAACTGAATGACAAGGTGGATGACGAGGTGGCCGTATATTATGCCTATGGCGAGATAAAGGATGACGTGACAGGAGGCCTCAGCCAGGAGAGCGTGATCACTGCCAAGCAGATGACCAAGGACCTGCAGGACCTGCGTGAGGATGATGACGTGAAGGCCGTGGTGCTGCGCGTCAACAGCCCCGGTGGCTCGGCCTACGCCAGCGAGCAGATCTGGCACGAGGTGCAGCTGCTGAGCAAGGAGAAGCCCGTCATCGTGAGCATGGGTGCCCTGGCCGCCAGCGGTGGCTACTACATCAGCTGCGGTGCCAACAAGATATATGCCGAGCCCACCACTCTGACGGGCAGCATCGGCATCTTCGGAATGATTCCCGATGCCTCTGAGTTGCTGAAGGACAAGTTGGGCCTGAGTTTCGATGTGGTGAAGACCAACCAGATGAGTGACTTCGGTGCTATGGGCCGTCCCCTCAACGAGGCTGAGTGCCGCCTCATGCAAGGCTATGTCAACAAGGGCTACGAGCTCTTCACCGGGCGCGTGGCACAAGGCCGGCACATGCCCCAGGACAGTGTGAAGGCTATCGCAGAGGGCCGCGTGTGGACTGGCGAGCAGGCTCTGAAGATTGGTCTGGTGGACAAACTGGGCAACCTGGACGATGCCATCACCGCTGCCGCCAAGGCTGCCAAGGTGAAGAAATACAGCGTGGGACGCTATCCCGAGCCTGCGCCCTGGTATGCCTCGATGCTCCAGGACAAGAAGGCTGACTACATGGACAGCCAGGTGCGCGCCGCACTGGGTGACCTCTACCCTGCCTTCAGCCTCATCCGTGACATCAGGAGCCAAAGCCCCATACAGGCCAGGATGACCTTCATCCCCGACTTCAAGTAACCCCGGGAAGGCCCGTCACAAAGCACATCCCCAATGGAAGGTGACCACATCAAGATAGACAAATGGCTGATGCCGCTCAGCTGGCTCTACGGAGCCGGGACGGCTCTTCGCAACGCCCTGTACAGCATAGGGGTGCTGAAGAGCCACTCCTTCGGCATCCCCATCATCGATGTGGGCAACATCACCGTGGGCGGCACGGGCAAGACCCCGCACATCGAGTACCTGGTGCGCCTGCTCAGCCCGCAATACAAGGTGGCCATACTGAGCCGGGGATACAAGCGCAAGAGCCACGGCTATGTGCTGGCAACCGCTGACACGCCCTGGCAGAGGATAGGCGACGAGCCCTGGCAGATGAAGCAGAAGTTTCCCGACGTGCATGTGGCCGTGGATGCCAACCGTTGCCGGGGCATCATGCGCCTGTGCACCGACCGTGCCACGAGGGACGTGCAGGTGATACTGCTCGATGATGCCTACCAGTACCGCCGTGTGCGGGCGGGGCTCAACATCCTGCTGGTCGATTACCACCGCATGATCACCGAGGACCGCCTGCTCCCCGCAGGCAGGCTCCGCGAGAAGGCCGACGGCAAGGACCGTGCCGACATCGTGGTGGTCACCAAGTGCCCGCCTGCCATCACGCCCATGGGATTTCGCGTGCTGCGCTCGGCCTTGAGGCTCAAGCCCTTCCAGTCACTTTTTTACAGCACGGTGCGCTATGGGCTGCTCACCCGCATTACTGACGGCAGTACCATGCGCCTGGAGGAACTGCGCCGGCAGGGCATGCACGTCCTGCTGCTCTCGGGCATAGGCAATCCCCTGCAGATGGAGCAGGACATGAGACGCTATGCCCCGCATGTCACCCCCATGGCCTTTGCCGACCACCACAACTTCAGCCAGGAGGACCTTGCGCTCATTGAGGATGCCCTGGGCCACCTGCCTGCCCCGCGTGCCATCATCACCACCGAGAAGGACGCGAGCCGCCTGCGCCACATGTCCGGCCTGCCCGATGCCGTGCGCGAGAGCACCTATGTACTGCCCATCGAGGTGGAGTTCATGCGAAACGAAAGCAAGATGTTCAATCAAAAGATAAGAGACTATGTACGGCAAAATCCAAGAGACTGCCAGCTGGCTCAAGGCTAAGATGCCCAGCCAGCCACAGACTGCCATCATACTGGGCACAGGGCTCGGCCACCTGGCCGAACACATTGAGAAGGTGCTCTGCATCCCATACGCCGAGATACCCAACTTCCCCATCTCCACCGTCGAGGGCCACAGCGGCCAACTCATCTTCGGCCGTCTGGGCGGCAAGGACGTGATGGCCATGGAGGGACGGTTCCACTACTATGAGGGATACACCATGCAGCAGGTCACCTTTCCCATACGTGTCATGTATGAGCTGGGCATCAAGACCCTCTTCGTGAGCAACGCTGCTGGAGGCACCAACCCGGCCTTCCACATCGGCGACATCATGATCATCACTGACCACATCAACTTCATGCCCGAGAATCCCCTGCACGGCCCCAACATGCCCACAGGCCCCCGCTTTCCCGACATGAGCGAGGCCTACAGCCACCGACTGGTGGCCCTGGCCGACGGGATAGCGGCCGAG
>CAVKOT010000076.1:0-12295 GCA_963658045.1 Opitutia bacterium UBA4654 | reverse complement strand
GATGAGGTTGGCCTGGGCTATGAGGTTGCGGGCAGCGTCGGGGTGACGCGTGAAGGTGCGTATGTTCTGCACGCCGGGCATCCAGCGCAGGAAGTCGGGGAAGCGGTTGGGCACCAGTATGTCGGCCTGCTTGCCCCAGCGCGCCAGCCAGTGGCGTATGGCCAGTGACGAGCCGATGGCATCACCGTCGGGGCCCACATGCGAGCAGATGACGATGCGGTCGGCCTGCATGATGCGATGGCGCAGGTCGGCTGCCACGCTGTCGGGAATAACTTTCTTCATTACCTGTGTATAATAATATATATATGTACGCGCGAGAGAGGCGGCCTCCCACGCGCGCCGAGGCACAAAGGTATGACAATTTCCCGGTATGGGGTGTGCCCTGGGAGAGCGTTCCGCAGAAAAGCAGTACCTTTGTGGACAGGAAAGACATCAAACAACAGGAAATCATGAGACAGGACAGACTGAGAATCGTATTCATGGGCACGCCCGACTTCGCCGTGGCGTCACTGGAGGCCCTGCTGGCCAGCCGGCACGAGGTGGTGGGGGTGGTGACCATGCCCGACAAGGCCATTGGCCGCCACCATGACGTGCTGCAGGCCAGCCCCGTCAAGGAGTGTGCGCTCAGGCATGGGCTGCCCGTGCTGCAGCCAGAGAAACTGAGGGACGAGGCATTCCTCGCGCAACTGCGTACGCTGCGGGCCGACCTGCAGGTGGTGGTGGCTTTCCGCATGCTGCCCGAGGTGGTGTGGGCCATGCCCAGGCTGGGCACCTTCAACCTGCATGCCGCGCTGCTGCCGCAGTACCGTGGCGCCGCGCCCATCAACTGGGCCATCATCCACGGTGACCGCACCACGGGCATCACCACCTTCTGGCTCGACCACCAGATTGACACAGGGCGCATCATCTGCCAGGAGTCCATGCCCATAGGGCCCGACGACTGCGCGGGCGACATACACGACCGCATGATGGTGCGGGGTGCCGCACTGGTGTGCCGCACGGCCGACATGATAGCCGACGGCGAGGCAGAGGCCGTGCCGCAGGAGCAGTTCATGACAGACGAGCCGCTGCGCCCCGCGCCGAAGATATTCAAGGAGACGTGCCAGGTGCAGTGGGACGCGCTGGACGTGCAGGGGGCGCACAACTTCGTGCGCGGACTGAGCCCCTACCCCGCCGCATGGACCACACTGGAGGAGGCCGGCGGAAAGCGCACCGTGCTCAAACTGTACCGCACGCGGCCCGAGGCGCATGACCACAGCCTGCCCACAGGTACGCTGGAGACTGACGGGCGCAAGTGGCTGCGCGTGGCCATGAAGGGCGGCTACCTGTACCTGGAGGAACTGCAACTGGCGGGCAAGAAGCGCATGCCAGTGGAGGACTTCCTGCGCGGAGCGCATGTGGAGGGAGCACGGGTGTGCTGAATGGCACCACCCTCCCCAGACTCCTCCCAAAGGGGTAGGCTAATTGCCTTGCGCAGCACCGCCATACCGGCCATGCCACTGCGATGGCCCACGCATGCCCCTGCATCGGCACTCACATGCCCCTGCGATGGTGGATGCAGGGGCATGCGTTGACCGTCCAGCCCAGGCTGGACGGTGGGCACAGCCCCATGCGCCACAAGTGATGCCCTCATGGGAGAGGGCGAGAGGGGTCATGCGCTGCCTGGCACTGCGGCCTGCACCCCAGCCCCTCACCGCACCCACACCGTCCACCCCACAGCCCAGGCAGCATCCCGCCCCCACATTCAGCAGAAGACACAACCATACAAGTGAATTACGCCACAGCCTCATCAAAAGTCCCTCTGCCCACATAGAAGAAGCAGGGAGGAAAGCCCTCCACCGCCCAAGGACAACAGCTCCTCCCCCCTGGGGGAGGCAGGGGAGGGGGCTCCAGGCAGGCTGAACACCCCTCTTTTTCCAGCCCGCGACAAAAAAGAGTGAGGAAAGGTTGGCGCATACGGAATAATATGCGTAAATTTGCAGTGTAGCGAAAACATAAACGCATTCACATAACATACACATAAAACGACGTTGCCTATAGAGAAGAAATTACTCCAAACCAACACGGAACAACTGTAATGAACAGACTGGACGCAATGAACGACCATGACCTGGCCGAATTGTACGAACAAGGCAACGACAACGCATTCGATGAACTGCTGCGCAGGCATCAGGACTATGTGTACTCCTATATACTCTTCGTGTGCAAGAACGAGGACACGGCCCAGGACGTGTTCCAGGACACATTTGCACGCGCAATCATGGCCATCAGAAACCATAAGTACCAGAAGACGGGCAAGTTCAGCGCGTGGCTCGTGCGCATCGCCCACAACCTGGCCATCGACCGCATGAGGAATGCCGACACCGGGGTCACGCTCCTGCATGACGAGATGCCGCATGGGGTGACCAACAGCCTGCGCTTCAGCGAGGGCACGGTGGAGAGCCGCCTCATCGAGGACCAGGACACCGAGAGCCTGCGCTCACTGCTGGACTACCTGCCGCCCGTGCAGCGCGAGGTGGTAATCATGAAATTCTATGAGGACCTCTCGTTCAAGGAGATTGCCGAGAAGACGGGGGTGAGCATCAACACCTCGCTGGGACGCATGCGCTATGCCCTCATCAACCTGCGCAAACTCATTCAGCAGCACCAGTTGAGCCTGGTGGGCTGACTCACAGACCATACGGAAAAGCCGTCCCGGAACATCTGGGGCGGCTTTTTCATGCACAAAAACTCGGCCCGGATGCACAATAAAAGTGCATGTGCGCACGTTCTAAGAATAAAGGCGGGCAGGCAGTCCGCCTGTTAATCCACAAAACGTGTGCCTATGGAACAGACATTACCCCTACCCTACATCACACCCGGAACAGCCATCCTGGCACGGGTCAGACAGTTTGCCCGCATCTACAGGCCACAATGTGAAAACACAGAAAATCACTGACAGATGATAGTTTCCCCCTCACTACTGTCGGCCAACTTTGGCAACCTGCAGGCCGACATGGAATGGCTCAACCGCAGCAGTGCCGACTGGCTGCACATCGACATCATGGACGGCGTGTTCGTGCCCAACATCTCCTTCGGGTTTCCCGTGCTGAAGCACGTGGCACGGCTGTGCCGCAAGCCGCTGGACGTGCATCTGATGATCGTGCAGCCCGAGAAGTTCATCCCCGAGGTAAAGGCTCTGGGAGCCCACATGATGAACGTGCACTACGAGGCGTGCCCCCATCTGCACCGCGTCGTGGGACAGATACACGAGGCGGGCATGCAGGCGGGCGTGACCCTGAACCCCGCCACACCGGTATGCCTGCTGCGCGACATCATCCAGGACGTGGACATGGTGCTGCTCATGAGCGTCAATCCGGGATTTGGCGGACAGAAGTTCATCCCCCACACCACCGAGAAGGTGAGGGAACTCAAGAGCCTGATCGAGGAGACGGGAAGCCGGGCCCTCATCGAGGTGGACGGAGGCGTGAACCTGGAGACGGGCCGTCTGCTGGCCCAGGCTGGCGCTGATGTGCTGGTGGCCGGAAGCTACGTCTTCGGTGCGCAAGACCCGCTGGAGGCCTGCTCGCTGCTGAGCGCGTTATGACCCTCAGGGAGCCGCTGTGGTGGAGTGCCGGCCTGCTGTCGGCAGGCATAGCGGCGGGGGTGATATTGCCCAGCCCGTGGTACTGGCCAGCGGCCATGCTCCTGCTCCTGCTCGCCACCGCACTCACGGTGGCGGGCAAGGGATGGGGATGGACGCTGCTGCTCTTCTGGGCTGCCTTCGGAGCCGCCCGCTCCAGCACACCTGACATCCTGCCCGCATCTGCCAGGCACGCCTGGGAATGTGTGCAGGAGCGGGCAGGGCACCAGGGCATCCTGCTGCAGGCACGGCTACAGGAAGCCGGGCTGCAGGACGAGGCACTTGCACTGGGAGCCGCATTGCTGCTGGGCAGGCGCGAGGGCATCACCCGCGAGACGCGGCAGGCCTACTCCGAGAGTGGTGCTGCCCACCTGCTGGCCCTGAGCGGACTGCACCTGGGCATCCTCTACGGACTGTTGCACCTGCTGGTCATCCGCCACATTCGCCGCACGCGCTGGCGATGGTTTGCCCTGCCGCCACTGCTGCTGCTCCTGTGGGGCTATGTGCTGCTGGCCGGCATGCCGCTCTCGCTGGTGAGGGCGGCGGGCATGTGCTCGATGCTGCTGGTGGCGACCCTGGCACAGAGAAGCCCTGGCCCAATGCACGCACTCGCGCTCAGCACCATGTTCATCCTGCTGGCAAGCCCCATGTCGCTGCTGAGCGTCAGTTTCCAACTGTCCTTTCTGGCCGTCCTGTTCATCCTGGCCATCTGTCCCGCTACCACCGCCAGGCGTGGTATGGCGACACGCCTGCGCCAGATGGGCATGGTGTCGGCGGCTGCATGGCTGGGCACCTCGCCACTGGCAGCCTATTACTTCCACACCATCCCGCTGCTCTCCATTCCGCTGAGCATGCTCCTCGTGCCCCTCACCACCCTCATTGTCTATCTCTCCCTGGCCACCCTGCTGTTGCCCCTGCCCCTGCTCGCCACCAGCCTCAGCGCGCTCATCGGCCTGCAGAACGGCATCGTGACACTCTGTGCCCACCTCCCCGGCGCGACTGTCAGGGGGCTGCACCCCGCATGGTGGCACATCGCACTGACCTATGCCCTGCTCCTGCTGGCCATCACGAGGCTGAATGCACGAAGGGGACAGGCAGAATGGTAACCAAGCATTATACCCACAACTCACACAAAACACGCGTCACGCATCTACAAAGACATGAGATTGAACTACAAAAGCGTTGTCATAGCCCTCTTGTCCTGCCTGTCCGCTGCATGCGGTGGACAGACAGGACAAACGGACAGAACAAGCGAGGAAAGTGCCTCCCAGCACACCGTCATGATGGAAAAGGGCTCACACCCAAGACATTTGAATGTAAACAAAAGTCGCCTTATGAGGCATGTGACCTGCACGCCAGAATCTGTGAACAGCATGCAGCATGCTGCTGACTCCATCTATGCAGTGGGCCGTGCACTCTGCCTGGACAGCCTGTGGTTCTGTAACGAGGACTATAACAAGGAACTTAAAGGGAAATATGGAGACACGCTGGCCACCGTGACTTTCATTCTGCTGTCACATGATGCCATCAAGGAAGTGGCCTGCGACGAGGCCAACGCCGCATTCGTATGGCACGAGGTGGCCAGAACAATGATGAAGGAATTCTTGAGCAAGAACAAAGGCAGCGTAACGGAGAAAGGTTACGAACGAATTATGAAGGTGGCCGAAGAAGCCATCTACCGCTACGCATGTGGGTCACAGGCAGAGATGAACAATGTCGCATGGCGTGATGTGGCATTGTCATCATACCGTCTGGCTGAACTTTACGAACAGGTAATGGACACGTGGCCTGGCCATGAAAGTCTGACGCTGGCACATAATGACTACAACCACATCACCGAGACACTGTACCGATACAGGTCCACCATCACTGGATATTACTCCATGCTTCCGCTCCAGATAGGTATCCTATGCAAAGACATAATGGACGGAAAGGCGAAGTCTCTGAAATCCGTCCTTACTGGAGCGAGAAATGAAAGGGGAGACGAGGAATCCGCAATCACAAACCTGCGAGAGCACCGGTTCCTTGATGACAAGGGAAAAGAAACATGCCTGACTGATGAGGTTGTCACAAGAATGGCAGAGGAGTCCTATGTCAACTGACCCACAAGCCCACTCTCACTCCATTTGTTTGCAAAAGCCTGCCCGCGAACAAGGAACTGGGTCAATCGACCGAGAAGTCTGACAGCAACTGGCGATAGGCCGAGAGCACCGCGCTCTTGCGTATGAAGCCCACGAAACGCCCGTCCTCGTCCACCACAGGAAGCGTCCAGGCATGGGTGCGGTCAAACACGGACACCACCACGTCCATGCTGTCATTGACGCTGAGCAACGCCTGGGGCTGCTTCATCAACTGCGACACGCGGAACTCACGATAGAGTTCCGTGCGGAACACGATGTGCCTGATGTCATCCAGATAGACGGCTCCCACGAACTTCATCTGGCGGTTGACCACGGGGAACACGTGGTTGCGGCTGTTGCTCACCTGCGTTGCCACATCCCCCAGTGTCATGTCGGGATAGAGCACATGGTCATAATGCTGTATCACACTGTCCATGCTCATGAGCGTGAGGATGGACCTGTCGGTATGGTGCGTGAGCAACTCACCGCGCTGGGCCAGGCGCATGGCATAGATGCTGTGGGGCTCAAAGGCCTTGATGGTCAGGTAGGCCACCACCGAGACTATCATCAGTGGCATGAAGAGGGCATAGCCGCCCGTGAGCTCGGCAATGAGGAAGATGCCCGTGAGAGGGGCGTGCATCACGCCGCTCATGAGCCCGCACATGCCCAGCATGGCAAAGTTGCGCACGGGGACAGAGATGCCCAGCACGTCATAGTTGTTCCACAGGCGGCTGAAGATGAAGCCGCTGATGCAGCCCAGGAACAGGCTGGGGGCGAAGATACCACCGCAGCCACCGCCACCGTTTGTCGCCGTGGAGGCGAACACCTTGAAGACCACGACCAGGAACAGATACACGAGCAAGTGGTTGCTCCCATAGAACAGGGAGCGGTTCATGGCCACATCCCAGTCGGCCTGCCCCGTGCCGTTGAGCAGGAGGGTAATGAGGTCGTAGCCCTCACCATAGAGGGAGGGGAACAGGTAGATGAGCGTGCTCAGCATCACACCGCCCAGCGCGAGGCGGGCGTAAGGCCCATGCAGGCGGCGGAAGATGCCCTCGGTGGCATTCATCGCACGGGTAAAATAGAGCGAGACAAGCCCGCACACCACACCCAGGAGCAGGTAAGCCGGCAGGCGGCTCACCACAAAGGGGTCCTGCAGTTGGAACTCAAAGATGGGATTGGTGCCCGAAACCGCAAAGGTGAGGGCCGCTGCCGTGACACTGCTGACCAACAAGGGAAGAAGGCTGGTCATGGTAAGGTCTATCATCAACACCTCAAGGACAAACACGAGACCGGCAATGGGGGCCTTGAAGATGCCTGCCACGGCACCTGCCGCACCACAGCCCACGAGCAGCATCATCTGCCTGGCCGACAGGTGGCAGATGCGTCCCAGGGTACTGCCTATGGCACTGCCCGTAAGCACGATGGGGGCCTCGGCACCCACCGAACCGCCGAAGCCGATGGTGATGGCACTGGCCACCACCGAGGTCCAGGTGTTGTGGGAGCGTATGAGGCTCTGCTTGCGCGCGATGGCGAAGAGTATCTTGGTGACTCCATGACTGATGTCATCACGCACCACATAGCGCACAAAGAGCATGGTGAGCCATATTCCCACCACGGGATAGACGAGGTAGAGCCAGTTGGCTCCCGTCATCACAAACTCGTGGGTGAGCAGTCCCTCTATCTGTGCGATGAGCCACTTCAGCAGCAGTCCCGCGCAGGCCGTGAAGATGCCTACGAGAAAGCTGATGAAGAGAAGGAACTGGTTGTCGCTCACATGCCGCCTGCGCCACCTGAGAGCCCAGGCTGCGGCGTTGCGCGCTTTGGTATTCTTCGCTGGCTTGTCCATGCTTTCCTTGTGTTGGTGATTGTTATGTGAACTGTCGGGCAGCGTGCCGCTCGGGGCGGCACGAGGCTCACTTGCGTATGATGTGTACCTCTCCGTCCAGCCCCAGTTTGATTATCTGGCTGGGACTCGCCTTGCTGAGGTCGTTCTGCCGCGACCTCATCACGTAATCGACACCTGCAATGATTTCAGGCGACACCTCGGTGAAGTTGGCGGGCGACGGCTCTCCGCTGATGTTGGCACTGGTGCTCACCACAGCCTTCTGGAAGCGGTAACAGAGTTCGTGGCTGATAGCCTCCTGGGTGACACGCATGCCCACGCTGCCGTCCTCGGCAATGAGTTCGGGCGCGAGGTTGCATGCGCCGTCCAGGATAAGCGTCAGCGGCTTGCTGGCAAACTCGATGAGGTCCCACGCGACATCGGGCACGCGGAACACGTAACGCTGCAGGCGGTTGGCACTATCCACCAGGCAGATGAGTGCCTTGCTGTCCTCGCGCTGCTTCAGACGATAGACTCTCTTCACGGCCTCGCTGTTGGTGGCATCGCAGCCGATGCCCCAGATGGTGTCTGTGGGATAGAGGATAAGGCCGCCCTCGCGCATCGTCTGCACGGCCTGGCGTATGTCCTCGGCTATTTCTTTCTGTGTCATAGTAATAAAAATGCCCCCTCCCGACCTCCCCCAAGGAGGAGGAGTTTTTATGTTGATGCTGTAACCTCCCCCCTTGGGGGGATAAGAGGGGGGCTTTGCTTTGCTTAGAACTCGCTGGTGAAGTGGAATTTCAGATGCTTGAAATCCTGCTGCGCCATGGTGAGCACATAGCCGGAATCGGCCAGGAACACGTCCCTGCCCTCGCGGTCATGCGCCATGTACTGGTACTTGCGCTTCTTGAAGTGCTCCAGTTCATCCTCATGTCCTGGCTCACACTCCACCCAGCATGCCTTGTAGAGGCTCACTGGCTCCCACCGGCACTTGGCCCCGTACTCGTTCTCAAGGCGGTACTGGATGACCTCGAACTGCAGCTGTCCCACCGTGCCAATGAGCTTGCGGCCATTGAACTGGTTGATGAAGAGCTGTGCCACACCCTCGTCCATGAGCTGGTTGATGCCCTTCTCCAGTTGCTTGGTCTTCATGGGGTCGGCATTCTCAATGTACTTGAACATCTCGGGCGAGAAGGAGGGCAGGCCACGGAAGTGCAGTGACTCGCCCTCGGTGAGCGTGTCGCCTATCTTGAAGATGCCGTTGTCGGGCAGTCCCACGATGTCTCCCGGCCACGCCTCATCAATGGTCTCCTTGCGCTGCGCCATGAACTGTGTGGGGCTGCTGAAGCGCACCGTCTTGCCCAGACGCTGGTGCTGGTAAGGCGCGTTGCGCACAAACTTGCCCGAGCACACCTTGCAGAAGGCGATGCAACTGCGGTGGTTGGGGTCGATGTTGGCCGTTATCTTGAAGATGAAGCCCGTAAACTTGGGCTCGTCGGGCTGCACCATGCGCTCCTCAGCCTGGGTGGGACGTGGACAGGGGGCTATCTGCACGAAGCAGTCAAGCAGTTCCTGCACGCCGAAGTTGTTCAGGGCAGAGCCGAAGAAGACAGGTGCCACCTCGGCATCAAGATACTTCTCCACGCTGAACTCGGGATAGACACCATTGACCAACTCCAGGTCCTCACGCAACTTGGCCGCATCCCGCTCCCCCACCTGTGCCTCCAGGTCGGTGCTGTTGATATCGACCTCCACCTTCTCCGTCACCTTCTGCTTGTCGGGAGTGAAGAGGTTGAGACGCTGCTCATAGATGTTGTACACGCCCTTGAAGCGCATGCCCTGGTTGATGGGCCACGACAGGGGACGCACGCCAATCTGCAGTTCCTGCTCCAACTCGTCCAAGAGGTCGAAGGGGTCACGCCCCTCGCGGTCCATCTTATTAACGAAGATGATGACCGGAGTCTTGCGCATGCGGCACACGTTCATTAGTTTGCGGGTCTGCGCTTCCACTCCCTTGGCACTGTCCACCACGATGATTGCGCTATCCACAGCGGTGAGTGTGCGGAAGGTGTCTTCTGCAAAGTCCTGGTGACCTGGTGTGTCCAGGATGTTGACCTTGTAGCCCTGGTACTCAAACTCCATCACGCTGGTCGTCACCGATATTCCGCGCTGCTTCTCAATCTCCATCCAGTCGCTGGTGGCCGACTTGCGTATCTTGTTGCTCTTCACCGCACCGGCCACCTGAATCTGTCCTCCGAAGAGGAGCAACTTCTCGGTGAGCGTGGTTTTTCCCGCATCGGGGTGTGATATGATGGCAAAGGTTCGCCTTCTCTCTATTTCCTGATTCATCTATAATGTATATATACCTTATTATATAGGGTGCTTGCGTGCCTATTCCTGCGGCTCGCGGTAGAGCCGGCCCAGCATCTCCATGAGCTGCGCGATGGGTTTCAGTCCCTCGCGCGTGCCCTGTGACACCTGCTGGTGACGCATCTCCAGCACGCTCAGCCCATAGATGGCATCCATGCAGTTCTCCACCTCGGTCTTCTCGCGTCCGCCCTTGGCACGCAGTTCCACCAGTATGGGGAGGGCACGCGCATAGGCTGCCTCATAGTCGGGATGCTTGTGGCTGGCAAGGATTTCCTGGTGGCAGTCCTGCAGGAGTGACAGCGTGGCGCGCACTACCTGCACGTGTCCGTGCTCCTGGCAGCCCTCGTCCTTCATCATCTGCACCAGTGCGGCATACCACTCGGTGGCCTTGCGCATCTGCTCCTCGCTGTAGCCGAAACGCGAGAGGTAGGTGTCCCTGACCCTGTCAATGTCAAGCGCGCAGGCGCGTATGACATCCTCCACCTGGTACATATAGGCCAGGTAGGCAGTCACATTCTGCTTCCTGAGTTTTTCTGCTATAAACATTCTGTCTTTCTGTATCGTACATTAGTTAATGCAAGCCCAGTCACCACCTGCGGCAGCAAGTGTCCCCTCTCCCAGGGGGAAGGCCGTGCTGGGGCCTCTCACCTCTCTGCCACCAGCATGGCATACACCAGTCCGCCCATGGCCACCAGCATGACCAGCACGCCCAGGCAGCGATTGAGCAGGTGCACCTTGTCCATGCTGAAGCGGTTGCGTATGCGGTGGAGCACAGCCGTGAGCATGTACCACCACAGGAGAGCCCCTCCTATCAGGCCGGCATAGCCAGCCACCATGTGCAGCGGGTGCCCGTCGGGCACAAAGCCGAAGCGGGCGAAGAGCACCAGGAAGAACACCACGATGAGGGGGTTGCTGCCCGTGACCAGGAAGCCCGTGAGCATGTTGTGGGCGAGCGTGCCCACCTTGCCACTGGGGCGGACGGCTGGCGCGGGCTTCCACACATAGAAGTACACGCCAAAGAGGAGCAGCACCACGCTGCCCAGAAGGCGAAGCCAGCGCACCGCCCAGGGGCTCTCGGCAAAACTCATGGCAAATCCCATGAAGATGCCAGTGAGCAGGGCATAGACGAAATCACTGCACGCGGCCCCCACTCCCGTGACAAACCCATACCAGCGACCCTTTACCAGGGTACGCTGAACCGTGAGCACTCCCACCGGGCCCATGGGCGCACTGGCCAGGATACCTATCAGCACGCCCTTGGCCAGCATCTCCAACATATCGACAATTGTGATGCCTGTCATACAGAGGCGCAAATTTCGCACTTTTTTCCCTACTTCCAGCATTTTTGCCAGGGAAATTAGCACGCACATGGAGGATTATGGCTAACTTTGTAGAGAGAGAGAATGGGAACTCAAGCAAGAACAGAAAACCATAAAAAGAACAATAATGGACAAACTGAAACCCTATGTTATCGGTGTGGACCTGGGAGGTACCAACACCGTATTCGGAATTGTGAGCGCACGCGGCGAGGTCGTTGCGCAGGACTCTATCAAGACTAAGCAGTACAAGACCGCCGAGGATTTCGTGGAGGCAGGACTCACTTGCCTGCGTCCCCTGCTGACCCAGGTGGGCGGTGTGGAGCAGATACAGGGCATGGGCATCGGAGCTCCCAACGGCAACTATTACAACGGCACCATCGAGTTTGCCCCCAACCTGCCCTGGGCACATGAGGGAGTAATTCCCCTGGCAAAGATGTTCTCCGACTCGCTCGGCATCCCTGTGAAGCTGACCAACGACGCCAATGCCGCCGCCATGGGCGAGATGACCTATGGGGCCGCACGGGGGATGAAGAACTTCATCGTCATCACCCTGGGCACAGGAGTGGGCTCGGGCATCGTCATCAACGGCCAGCTGGTGTATGGCTGTGACGGCTTCGCCGGTGAGTTGGGACATGTCATCATGGACCGCCGCCCCGAGGCACGCGAGTGCGGATGCGGCCGCAGGGGCTGCCTGGAGGCATATTGCTCGGCCAGCGGTGTGGCACGCACGGCACGCGAGATACTGGCCAACAGCGACCGTCCCTCGCTGCTGCGCGAGAAGCCTGCCGAGGAACTGGAGTCGCTGGACGTGTCCATAGCCGCCGACAAGGGCGACGAGGTGGCCAAGGAAATCTTCGAGTTCACTGGCAAGATGCTGGGTGAGGCATGTGCCGACTTCGCGGCATTCTCCTCTCCCGAGGCTTTCATCTTCTTCGGAGGACTCTGCAAGGCCGGTGACCTCATCATGGACCCCATCAAGAAGGCTTATGACGAGTCGGTGCTGAAGATATTCAAGGGCAAGGCCAGGTTCCTGGTGAGC
>CAVKOT010000075.1:0-12365 GCA_963658045.1 Opitutia bacterium UBA4654 | reverse complement strand
GAAGAGATTTTAAAGGTATAATACAAATTTATCCCCACTAAATATCTACTGACCCCCCTTCGTGCCATTGTGCCGGGCTGGTGTGCGAGGCGTGCCATGGGCGTCCTCCCGGCTGGATTGCCTCCTTGTCACAGGGATATAAAAAGCGAGATGCGGACGCTCCATTGTGGTGCGTCCGCATCTCGCGCGGATTGAAGTAGGGACAATCGGGCTCGAACCGATGACCTCTGCAATGTGACTGCAGCGCTCTGAACCAACTGGGCTATGCCCCTGTTTTACTTCGTTTGCGCTGCAAAGGTACAGCCTTTTTCTGTCTTGCGCAAGGCTTTTGGCGAAAAACTTTTCCCCAGCCATTGCTTTTCGTGCTGCCTGGGACTCCTCGGGCAGGGGTGGGCAGAGGCGCATCTCCCGCTCTCTCTGTCACTTCGCATGAGGGTGTGTCACGATGCTGGCAATCCTGGTGCGGACTGCACGAGGGTGGGGGACACCTCGTTGCCGTCGGGCTGCAGAAGTTCATGGCGCACTGACTGGCGGTGCTGCAGGCCCAGGACTACCAGGATGGCCAGGGCGACACAGCACAGCGCGAGCACTGCGGGTGCCAGCAGCGGGCGCATGGAGGGCTGCCTGCGGGCAAGTGCCTCACAGGCTGAGCCTGGCCGCTCGTCGGGGTTCTTGCGCATGCAGGACTGGGCACAGCGGGCCAGGTGGCGGTTGCCAGAGGCGCGTGCCATGTCACTCAGCACCACTCCAAAGGAGTAGATGTCGGCCTTCATGTCGGGCTTGTAGCCCTCGCCAGTGATTTCCGGGGCGAAGTAGTGGGCCGTGCCGGCGGGCATCTTGAGCACGCAGTGGCCGTCACTGTCCGAGAGGCTGAAGTCAATCAGCTTGGTGTTGTGCCCGTTGAAGGTAATCATGATGTTGGCCGGCTTGAGGTCGCGGTGCAGTATCTGCTTGCTGTGCATATAGTCGATGGCCTCTGCCAGTTGGCCGGCCACCTTCTCTGCCAGTTCGGCTGTCAGTGCCCCACGGCTCATGCACGCCTCCAGTGTCTCGCCGTCGATGTGCTCCATCACGATGGCCGGCCCCAGGGGCGGCACTTCCTCCATGCCTATGGTGCGGCAGATGTACGGGTGGTCCAGTTGCAGGCCGATGTCAAACTCCTTGTTCAATGCCTGCTTGTAGGGCAGCGAGAACTGGAAGTCCTCCTTGAGGCACTTCAGCGTGTAGAGTTTGCCGAAGCGTCGTGCCGTGAACAGGCGCGCGTGCCCCGAGCGTGACACATAGATGGGCGTGAGGTCAGAGAAGACCCGCTCTGCCAGGAGTGTGTCCTGCAGTCCTGCCTCGTCGCTGATGTCCGTCAGAAATCCCGATGACTCCTCGTCCGTGTCCTCGGCAGGCGTGGCCAGGGGTGCGGTGCTGTGGCTGTTGTGGTCGTCCCGTGTGCTCATGACTCCGTCTGTATGACCGTCAGTCCGCCATTGCGTCCTGCCACGTATGGGGGTGTCTTCTCCCCGTCGCGCTCCAGGCCGGAGAGGTACAGGGGATAGCCCTTGATGAAGTTGCCACACATGAACCGGTCACCCACCTTCAGCTTGCTGTTCTCCGAGCTCAGCACCTCGTAGGTGCTGTTGCCCTGGTAGCCCAGCCTCACGGTGCGGTTGGGGCTCCATCCTATCGTGACCTTCTGGCCAGGCGTGAGGTTTGCGCTCATCACCTGTTCGGCCTGGAAGAACGAGGATGGGAAGTTGGGACTCTTCTTCAGCCAGTTGCAGAAGTCCTTGTAGTCCTCATGCCCGATGTAGCGTGCCAGGATGTCGATGGTGCGCACGCGTGGCTTGTGCTCGTCCTTGACATATCCCCACAGCCGCTTCATGGTGGCCGCTGACAGTTCCTCGCCCCTCTCCCTCTTCAGTGTGATGGAGAACTCCTCAAAGTCGGTCGTGGTAGAGAGGCTCTTCCTGTACTTCTTCTCTGTCAGTTTCTTCAGTTCCTCAATCTCGGGTGTCGTCTTCATAAGCAAACTGTATATATAAATAGGTATGACTTCATGCGGATGCTTGTCCGTCTTTTCTCTCTCTGTTCCCTGTGCCTCAGGGAGTCTCCCTGACATGCACAAACTCCTTCCACCCGGTGCTTGAGCGGTAGCGCGCCTTGCACCCCTGGGGTACATGCAGGTAGCAGGTCTCGGTGAATGGGTTGCCCGACGTGGCGAATGCCTTGCTGTTGCAGTATGGGGGCATGGGATTGTCAATGTACAGGTGCTCTGGCGAGCAGCCGTCAAAGGCATAGTCTGACACCAGTTCGAGCCCGCTGCCCAGGCGCACGGTCTTCAGCCGTGTGCAGTCCTGGAACGTGCCTGTGGGCAGTGTCACCAGGCTTCCCGGCAGTGTCACCTCCTCCACCAGGCTGTGGCTGAAGGCTCCCTTGCCTATCTCCCTCAGCCCGTCGGGCAGGGTGAACCGCCTGATGCTGCACTGGCGGAAGGCGTAGTCGCCGATGCTGGTCACCGAGGCGGGCAGGGTGTAGTCACCGCTCTTGCCCATGGGGAACCACAGGATGCTGCTGCCCGTGGCATTCAGGAGCACCCCGTCGGCGCTCGTGAAGTGCTGGTTGGCCTTATCTACCATGATGCGCTCCAGCGAGGTGCAGCCTGACGACTGTCCCACCTCGCGTACTGATGCCGGGATGGTTATCTCACGCAGGGCGGCGCAGCCGGTGAAGGCATTCTCGGCGATGCGGGTCGCTGTCGAGGGCAGCGTGACCCGCTCCAGGCGGTCCAGTCCTGCGAACATCCCCGTGCCCACCACGTTGTCCAGGGCGAAGTGGCCCTGGTCATAGGCCCCGCCGCCTGACGTGATGACCACCTCGGTGAGGTCGGCGCGCACCAGCCTGCCTCCCGTGTCGCCGCCCTCGCTGTCACGCCCCATCATGGCGCGCAGGCAGCACAGGTCATCGCCGTTGAGGGGGCCGCTGATGGTGATTTCCTCCAGTGCGCAGATGTCATCCCTCATCAGTTCGGCAAACTGCCCCGGCTTGGTCAGGGTGACGGAGGACGAGGTGGTGTAGGTCAGGGTGTCGGTGAACGACTCTCCCTGGGCGTTGGTGGCATAGCCCCACACCTCATAGGTGCGGTTGGGCTGCAGATGGCTCAGACGCAGCCTCAGCCCGGTGTCCTCGTTGATGTCCCGTGCCTCTATCCTCTGCACCTTGCCGCCAGGGGCCTCCCTCATGTAGCAACCGGCTCCCGTGAGCGGCTCCCCGCCGTTGTCGCCTACCGACAGGCCCACTATCATGCTGGTGGGGCCGGCTGACAGCATCTCGATCGGCAGCATGCGGGGGGTGGTGTTGGGCATGGTGGCAAACTGCAGGGTGTCGCTCGTGAGCCTTGCCCTGCCCTTGGTGGCCACCACGCACCAGTAGTAGGTGGCTCCGGGCTCCAGTCCCTCCAGCCTGGCCACCAGCGTGTCCCCGGCCTCCCGGCATGCGGTATCGGCCTCCTGCTCCAGGTCGGGAGTCTTGCCATAGCGGAATGTCACCTCGGGCATCTCTGTCTTGTCCTTCAGCTTGAGGGTGGCGCGCAGGGTGGCCTGGGTGCGCTCAACGTCCGTGGCAGGCAGCACGCCCAGCACATGCTTGCTGGGCATGGTGGTAAACTGCAGGGTGTCGCTCGTGAGCCTCGTCCTGCCGTTGGTGGCCACCGCATACCAGTAGTAGGTGGCCCCGGGCACCAGTCCCTCCAGCCTGGCCACCAGCGTGTCCCCGGCCTCCCGGCGTGTGTTGTCAGCCTCCTGCTCCAGGTCGGGAGTCCTGCCATAGCGGAATGTCACCTCGGGCATCTCCGTCTTGTCCCTCAGCCCGATGGTGGCGCGCAGGGTGGCCTGCGTGCACTCCACGTCCGTGGCGGGCAGCACGTCCAGCCCAGGCTTGTAGGAGTGCGGGCCGTCGAGGTCGGTGCAGGCCACTGCCATGATGAGTGTCAGGGCTGCATATATCAGATAAGGTGTGCGTGTGTGTCCCATAGTGTCGTGTGTCAGAAGTTGATGCCAATGCCAGCGGTGCCCTGCCAGTTCCAGTCCTTGACCCAGGTGACCGACCCCATGAGGGTCATGTGCTTGCGTGTGTAGCCCAGTCCCAGCTCGGTGGCGATGCGGTTGCCACTCAGGCCGGTGCGCCTGACGTAGCCTCCTCCATCCTCGCTCCTGTCCAGTTGCCAGGTGACGGTCCTGTGCCCGTAGCCCAGTCCCTCCATCAGCAGGATGCCCCGGCCCAGGTGGTGGATGGCTCCTGCCGTGAGTGTGTAGATGCTCTGCCGCGTCTTGCCCGTGTAGTAGGGCAGCGCGCTCCAGCCCTCGATATGCCCGTCGGCATCGCTGCTCTCATAACTGTGGCTGCCGCTTCTGAAGTTTCCCCCCGCCTGCACCCACGCACCGTGACGGCGCATCAGTGCCAGCATGATGCCGCATGAGGGGCCCCCGCAGTGCCCTGACACGGTGACCAGCGCGTGCATGCGCAGGGGCAGCCGGGGACGCTTGCGCTCCACCACCATGGTGTCTGTCAGCGTCCGTGTGAGCGTGATGGTGTCCGTGCGCACCACCACCTCCTCCCGCGGACAGTCAATCCTCAGCTCATAGGCCACGCGCTCCTCCAGCGGACGCTCAAATCTGTAGTCCCTGATGACTCCCCACTTGGGGTGCTTGATGGTGATGCGGCGCGAGCCCCGTGGCATGTAGAGCCACGTCTCGCCCACCTTGTCCACCCTGCGCACGATGCCGTAGGGGGCACTGAAGTCGAAGTCGCCGGCAGGGGTGACCTTGACCAGTGCACAGGCATCGCCGTTGCGGTCCCTGATGGAGTCGGTCATAAATCCCGTGATATCGTAGTTGAGCCGGCGCATGCTTGCCACACGGAAGTCCTGTGCGAGCATGTAGAATGCCAGCCCCACCAACAGCCACACCAGTATTGCGATGGCAAATCTTTTCTTGTCCTCGTTCATTTACTGTAAGTTGAAGTTAGATAGGTCGATGAGTTCTGCGCCACCCCTCACGTCTGTCTCTGGCTGCCAGGTGCGCACGTGTATGAGTGGCTGTGCGGGGTTGCGGAAGTCCCACAGCAGGAACAGGTAGCCGTCATCGCTGTAGCGGTCGGCCTGGTACCTCTGCCTGAGCTGTACCCCATAGATGCCGTCCTGGGTGGGATGGCGCATGATATGGAAGTCCGAGAAGTGTACCTGTATCTTCTTGTTGGCCTGGAACACCTTCTCCAGCCGCTCCAGATATTCCTCCTTGGTGCGCACGCTGTACTTCACCAGGTCAGTCCCCCGTGTCCCGTCCTGCTGTGCGCCGTTGCGCACCACGCTGCCCACGATGATGAGTGCCCTGTCGCTGAACACCTGTCTCAGGAAGGGAAGGTCGCGGCGCGTGTAGGCCGTGCGGAAGTGCTCGCAGTAGTCCAGTATCCTGTGGCGGCTCGCACTGTCCTGCTCCTCCAGTTTGCCGCCCAGCACCCGTGCCGCCTCGGCATAGAAGGGGCTGCTCTTGGTTATGTGTCTCAGGTTGGCCTGTGTGATGATGGACTGGTGGCTGGCAGCCGCCAGTGGCTTCGCGGCCCGCTCCTGGCTGTCCTGGGCAGTCGTGGCGGGTGTCTCCTGCCGCTCTATCTGTGCCGTGTTCTTCCCCTCGTCGTGCTGTGCGGGCCTCGTGTCGGGGCTGGTCAGATAGGCTGTCCCCAGGGTGTCGATGTATCCCGTCTGGCCTGTCTCCCTCATCCTGAAGGGCAGCCTGCCGTCCTGGAACCTGTCGGCCACCACGCAGTTGCGCACCGGGATGCTGAAGAGCGTGTGCCCGCTGGCATCCTCCACCACGAGGGCAGTGTTCCCCTGGCGGTCCCGCAGCATGACCAGTTGCTTTCCCTCCCGCACCCCATAGGACGTGCGTTCCATCTCGCTGCCGGCATCCAGCGGCTTGCCTGCCCACAGCACGACAGCCCATGTGCCCAGTGCCACGGCCAGCGCGGCCAGTGCCGCTGTCATCATTCTGCTCTTGCTCATCCTTGTTCCTGTTGTCACAAATGCTTTCGTGGGGCGATGTCACCAGCCCTCCACCTCGCCCCTTATGCTGAGGATGGCCTTGTCAGGATTGTCGGTGATGACGATGTTCACCAGATGGTCTTTGCCCGGACAGAAATGGAAGTTGCTCTCGTACAGGTACGACACGCCCCTCATCACCACCTCCACCAGCGGGCGGCTGCGTGTGATGCGCTGTGGCACCACTATGGCCTCATAGATGTAGTTGCTCCGCTGGTGCGCCCTCAGGCTGTTCTCCCTGCCGTAGGTGTCGCGTGTGGCCACTCCCGCTGCCAGGTCCAGGGTGGCGCTGGTCACGGTGTTGTGCACATACACCTGTGCCTCGGTGGGCATCTCGCCCTCGAAGTCCTCACCCTTGATCAGCCTGATGGTCAGCCGGCTCATCACATGCTTGAACTTCAGACTGACAGGGCTCTCCGTGGCCGCCACGCCCCGGGCCGAGGCCCACAGGATGTCGCTGGCCTCATATCCGCCCAGCGTGTCACCCTGCCGTGCGGTGCTCTGGTCGAGGCTCACGCTCAGGGGGAGGTCGGTCACCGACTCCACAGAGGTGCGGTAGGGGTAATAGGCATAGATGTCATACGTCCCCCTTGTCCACAGGAGCGTGTTGCGCGAGAGCCAGGTCTGCCCAGCCCCCTGGCAGGTGAGCGGCTCGTTGCTCACCACGTTGCCGCCCACGTTCAGCGTGGCGGTGTCCTGGGCCACATACAGCCCCACGCGGTCACCGGGCTCGAAGGCCGTGGCTGTGGCGCGCGTGGCCGTGGGATGCTCCATGCGGAAGGCCATGGTCATGGCCTCGCAGGAGGGTTGCGGCAGGGAGGTCTCCTGCGTGCAGGAGGCCAGTGTGGCCAGTGCCGCTATGTGCAATAGGCTGTGTATGCTGTACTTCTTCATCTTCCTGTGCTTTGTCTGTGAGCCCTGCGGTTGCCAGTGTGCCTCATGCCTCCCAGCGGGCTTCCCTTGTGCACGACTGGCGCATGCTGGCGTGTGCTTGTGGCAAATGCCGTGCCCGCCGAGCGTGTGACCGTGCTGGCATCCATCACATCGCGGCTCTTGAAGTCGTCGATGCTGAATGTCTCGCCCGCATATTCCTTGATGCGCCTCACGATAGCCATACGGCTGATGGCGTTGAAGTAGGGCACGTTGTTGTTCATGCACGAGTTCTGCTCTGAGCGGAACACACCGCGCCTGTGCATGAAGCCTCCCTCATACACATCCACCACGGCACTGTACTGTGGGTCGGACATCAGTTGGCTCCAGGGAACCTCGTGCATCTTGCCCGTGAGCGAGAGGTTGGCATACCATCCCCGGCTCTGTCCCTCCCGGAACTCTTCCTCATGCGGGCAGCAACTGCAGCCACATGCTGTGATGAAGGCACTGTGGCGGATGCACTCGTCACCCAGTTTGCCAAATCCATGCCCGCCCGCCTCGTGCTGGATGATGCCCCGTGCGTCATAGGGATAGGCATCCTCGCTTGGCGGACAGAACGAGATGGCCGAGCCGTCGGCCCACATCTGTGTCGTCCCGCCATAGTCGGTCGTGTTGGGCACCACGATGATGAGCGTGCGGCTCAGGTTGTCCTGGCTCACCGTGGGAGCCCCCAGGACGTAGCGGAACATCTGGGTGTAGTCGCCCGTGAGCCCTGTGCCACCGGTGTATGTGGTGCCGAAGCGGGTGTCGCGCGGTGTGCTTTCCGTGCCTATGCCGCTGTCCTGTGACAGCGTGACGGGCGCATACACATTGAAGTACTGGCGGTAGGTCTTGTATGGCTCTATGCCGAAGAACCGCTCAGCCTGCTGCCTCATGGTCTCCAGCATCGAGCCATTGGCGATGTCGGTGGCGTCAAATCCGTCGCCCAGCAGCACGATGTCGATGCCGCCGCGCTGCCCCTCGGTGGCCTTCTGCAGGGTCACCCACTCGTCGCGGTCGTGGGCATAGTCGCGCTGGGTGACCCTGAGCGTGCAGGTGTAGTCCTTGTCGTCGAGCAGGAACACCACCTCTCCCTCGCGGTCGCCAGCCCCATGGGGCAGAGCATTGATAGTGAGCGTGAGTCCCGTGTCACCGTTGCCCGACATCTGCGAGAGCGCGCACCACTCGGGCTTGCTCTCCACCGTCCATGCCCCCTCGGCGTGCAGTGCCAGGTTCTGCTCCTGGCCAGCATTGAGCGCACATGCCATGGCTGGCGAGCAGGTGAGCTCGTGGTGTGCGGCGATGTGCTTGAACTCCCGCCAGTATGGTGCCGTCTGGTAGTCGGCCACCACGCCCTCGGGAACCTCCACCACGAAGTTGTCCTTGGGCACACCCTCGAATGTGCTGGCGGAAACAGTGGGTGGAATGCCGGCCTGACAGGTTATTTTCTCGATGCTAAAGTCTTGTCCGAAGGCACTTTCACCAATGGTCTCCAGACTGGCTGGCAGGTCGATTTCCTGGATGCTGGAGCAAAACTCAAAAGCGTTATTGCCAATGCTGCTCAGACCTTTGGGGAAGGTGACCTTGCCTGTCAGTCGTGAGCATGCGTTGAACGCATCTTTTCCGATACTTACCAACTCGTCAGGGAATACGATGTGGCTGAAATTGCTTCCCTGGAATGCTGCCTCCGGAATGTTGCTCAGTCTTTTGGGTAAGACCAGTTCGCCGCGTAGGCGTGTACAGTAAAATGCATTACTACCGATATAAATGATGCCGTCATGAAGGGCGAGCGTGCCATCGAGACTTCTGCAGAGGTTAAAACACTGTCTGCCTATTTCCTTTACTCCTTGTGGAATAACCAAGTCCCCCGAGAAATTTGCAAATGCGAATGCATCGTTACCTAATTCGACTAATGATTCTGGCAGTATGAGATTTCCATATAGGCTCTGGTTGACATAGAACGCAGCGTCCTTGATGCGTTCCAGGCCTTGGGGGAGCTGGAGTTCGCAAGTGAAACCGCAGCGCTCGAATGCACGTTCCCAAATTTCCTTCAGCGTACTGGGCAGGGTGAGTGACCCGGCCAGCATGGTGCAGTAACCGAATGCATCCTCTTCGATGACCGTCACTCCCTCGGGGATGATGAGTGACCCGGAAAGATTCGAGCATTCGGAGAAGGCTCTATGCCCAATCCTCTCCAAATGGTCGGGCAGCACTATGCGTGTCAGTGCTTTGCTCCCAGCCAGCCCGTCGGGGAAGATGTCATTCTCCACCCTCACCTCCTTGAGGTTCAGGTTACGCAGGTTGGGCATGTTGTCCTTCATGTAGTGCAGGTCATCGTTATTGATACTGCCCGTCACCTTCAGGCTCTGGATGCGGTTGGGACTCAGCCCTCGTGCCGCTAAGGAGTCGGCCAGGTGCCCCATGCTGGAGCCTGTGATGAGGTACTCCCGGGCTGCGGCGTCGTGGCTCACGGGGTCGTTCTCCCAGGGGGTGATGCTCTCTCCCAGGAGTGTGAGTGTGTAGTCCCCCTGGGGATGCTTGCGGTTGACCTGTATGGTGAAATTGTTCATCTTGCCCGCCTGGAACGTGAAGTCCTCGGCACGGCCGAACCGGTAGGGCAGTCCGTCGAGTGTGATGTCCATCAGCGTGGTGCCCCCTGCCACGGTCTGCGGAACCACGATGGCGCGCCAGTCGCTGCCGCTGTGCAGGGGCGTGGTGGCCACGCGCTCCACCTCGCCGGCGGGCTGCACGGTGCCTGTGGCCAGGTCGATGGTGGCCTTGCGCACCACATTCACCACCTGCACCTGCTTCTCCAGCGCGGCCCACTCCCCGGTGGTGAAGCCCTCGCCCATGGCCAGTGTCACGCGCACACAGGCCATGCGGTGGCGCATGGCCAGGCGCACCCGGCTGGTGGTGGGCGCTATGTCCTGGGCCTTGCCCCACAGGAAGTCGCTCGCCTCGTAGCCGCCCAGGGTGCCAGGCGTGGCCTCGCTGTTCTGGTCGCTGCGCACCGTGAACTCATAGGCCCCGATGCTCTGGGGAAGTCCCATGGGATAGTAGGCATAGATGTCGGCATGGGTGTGCTTGTCCTTCCAGAATATGTCGTAGGCCGACTGCCAGCTGCCCGTCTCGGCCTGGTAGGTGTGGCGCACGTTGTCGGCGTGGTTTCCGCTCACGAGGAGTGTCCCGGGGCGGTCGCCCTCGTAATCTACCACATATACGCCCATGCGGTCGCCGTCGGCAAAGCCGTCGTCATTCACGCGTGTCACGGGCTGCTGCTCTATCTCAGCCCACAGGGCAAGGGGGACGTGCCCCTGTGCGCTTCCGCCGTCAGGCAGCTCGTCGGTGGCACAGGCGGTGGCCAGCAGCGCGGCCATGAGCAGCGGGCCCATGATGCCCAGGTGCCGTGTGATATGCTTGTGTGTCATGCTTGATTGTGTGATGGAATTGGAAACTGCGGTCATGCCCGCATGTGCTGGCAGGCGGGGCGCCTTTATTCGGCGATGCCTCCATAGTCCTCCCCGTCGGTCTCCCAGCCTGTGATGCCCACACTCACGCTGCCCTGCGCACGCTTGAGTGTCACCGTGGCGCGGTGGATGGTGCCTGCACGGAAGGTGACAGCGCGGCTCAGGCGGTACCGGTCACCATTGACCAAGACGTTGATGAGCGTTCCCTCGCCCACCTCCTGCGGGACTATGGTGGCCACATACCTCAGCGTGTCGCTCTGCCAGGGGCGCAGCGTGGCCTGGGCCTCTCCCATGGCCGTGGCCGTGGCTGTGGCGATGTCGATGGATGCCAGTGTCCTGATGCGGCACAGGCTCACCTCCACCTGGGCCTGCAGGAGTTCCTCGCGGGTGAATCCATCGCCAGGTTGCAGCACCACCTCCATACGGCTCATCAAGTGGCGCGCGCTGATGTGTACGGCCTGCGCGGCGGGTGCCACGTCCATGGTGCGGCCCACCAGCATGTCGGCCTGGCGCATGGCCGCCTCGGTGCTCTGGTCGGTGGGGACTGTCACGCTCCAGTGGTGGGGGTCGCCCATCTGGCTGTCGTAGGGGGAGTAGAGGTAGAAGTCGGCATGCGTGTCCTCGTCCAGCCAGTAGAGCGGCTGGTCGGGTGTCCAGGTGCCGTGGTAGGTGAAGCGCGCGTTGTCGGCATGGTTGCCGCTGGCGAGCAGCGACGCCTGCTTGTCGCCGATGCGGTTCACCACATACACGCCCACCTGGTCATCGTCCTCAAAGGCCGTGTCGGTGACCCTGGTGGCGTGTGCCTCAGGCTGGGCGCTGATATGTATGGGCAGGGACTCGCCACCGGGGCCCGGCTGCTGATGGCTCTCCTGCTGGCAGGAGAGGCTGAGCAGCGGGGCGAGCAGTAGGGCGAGGGCCTTGCTGGCATGCTTGTGCAGAATGGATGGGTTCTGGCTCATTTTTTGCTATGTTTAGGTTCGTTCGCATTTGTTAACCTTAGCGCAAAGGTAGGCATTGTGGCCGTCCTGTGCAAGTTCATAATGGTTCATATTCGCGCACAAAGGCATGCGCTTGCAACAAAGTTACACTTTTTTTATCAAAAAGGTGCGTTTCGTGGTAAGGTAGAGTCGTGAATATGGCGGTTTTCTGCCAGCAGTCCGACCTGTGGCGGTGGCTTGCCCGCGCCCCCTGTCCAGGCCCCCCGCTCCCGGCCGTCATGGTGCGGTGTTGCACGCATGCCGCTGCACTGGCCGCCGCAGGCGCATGCGATGGCCCACGCAGCGGCATGCGTAACCCGATGCATCGGCATGCCTCTGGAGGGGGATGCTCACACGGCATACAGCGGCACGCAGTGCAGCTGCCCCTGCTCGCGATAGGGCATCATGGACAGTCGCACGGCCTGCTGTCCGGGATGCTCGTTCAGGAAGCGCGTGAGCGAGTTGGCCCTCACGTTGCAGCCTGCCTTCACCTCGATGGGGAGCAGCCGTGCCTGGTGCTGGATGACGAAGTCCAGTTCCAGCCGCGAGTCCTCGCTCTTGTGGTAATAGATGGGGCTGATGCCCTCGCTCATCATCTGCTGCAGCACATACTCCTCTGTCATGCCGCCCTTGTACTCTGAGAAGACGCTGTCATCCACGAGCACCTGGGCGGGGTCGGTGCTCACCATGGCTCCCAGCAGCCCGATGTCGAGCAGGTAGAGCTTGAAGGCGGTGAGGTCCTCATAGATTTGCAGAGGCAGTGCGGGCTTGCTGCAGCGTGGCACCTTGTAGATGAGGCCCGAATCCACCAACCACTGGATGGCCATCTCGAAGTCCTTGGCCCTGGCCCCGTGGCGCAGTGCCCCATACACAAACTTCTTGTTGTCCCGGAACAGTTGCGAGGGGATGCTGCCCCACACCATGCGTATG
>CAVKOT010000074.1:0-12482 GCA_963658045.1 Opitutia bacterium UBA4654 | reverse complement strand
CTGCGTGTCAAGGTCGTGGCGGTCAACCACAAACATCACCTTATCCACATCGTCTAATTCTGATACAAGTTGTGCAGCCTTGAATGAGGTCAAGGTCTTGCCGGCACCAGTCGTATGCCATATATAGCCGTTGTCATTGGAGTTCTCCACACGGTCAAGAATCTTCTCCACGGCATAGAACTGATAGGGGCGAAGCACCATCAGGCACTTGTCACCCTCATGCAGCACGATGTATTTGCCTATAATCTTGCCTAACGTACACTTATCGAAGAACACCGTGGCAAATTTCTCCAAATCATTGAAAGGCACATTGGCTGCATCAGTCCAGTTGAAAGTGAACTTATAACCGCTATTCGGGTTGTTGGCAAAATAACGAGTGTTCACGCCATTGGAGATAACGAATAGTTGGATATAGTCAAACAATCCATGAAAAGAAGTCTTGTGATAGCGTTGTATCTGGTTGTATGCTTGTTTCAACTCCACACCTCTGCGCTTCAGTTCTATCTGAACCAAAGGCAAGCCATTGATAAGTATCGTCACATCGTAACGGCACTTCTTTCTGCCCTCAACCGTAATCTGATTGGAAACTTGAAACTCGTTCTGACACCAGTGAGTGCGGTTCAAGAATTCCACCCACAGGCGTTTGCCACTTTCCAGTTCGAGAGGAAAAAGGTCACGCAGTTTCTTTGCCTTTTCAAAGCGAGTGCCACCTTCAAGATAGATTTGTATTTTCTCAAATTCGGCCTCCGTAAACTCAGTGCGCCCGAACTCTTCCAATTTCTTCTTGTTGTGTTTCTCCAACTGTTTCTTGAAATTGGTGGACAGGTTCTTCTCCTCTTCAATGTGAACATACTCATAGTTCATCTTTTGAAGGGTATTTATAAGTCCATTTTCGAGGGCTGCTTCACTTTGTACTGGCATATCTTATGTCATTCTCCTTATATCGTATAGCAAAGGTAGCAAAAAGGAAGATATACTGCAAGTGCCGATGAAGTATATCTCCTCTGCGTGATGAAGTATATCTTCTCTGCGCGATGAAGTACTACTGCTTTTTTGGACAGGCTGTTTGGCAAAAAGATATCCTGGAGACTTCACATACAGAGCGGAACCCCGAAACGTTCCAGATTGTTCATGGCGTGAGCCGAGACGGACTCGCTGAAGCATCATGGGAGAGGGCGTGAAAAAGACTCTTATAAGACACGAAAAACTGTCTTATAAGAGTGTCGAAATTGTCTTATAAGAGAATTTTAATTGTCCTATAAGACAATTTTTGGGTTCTGCGCGGCCTGTCTGGCACATGGGCTGGGGCGTGGATGAGGCGTGCTGGAAACGGCGAAGTCCATAGGGCGAAGCGGGATTGCGCTCACCCTATGGACTTCTCCATTTCACGGATTGCCAGGTCTCAGGTCATGGCCTGTGGGGGGCTGCCGGTCATGGGCAGGGGGGCATCGCCTTGGCGGACTTCGGTCTAAAGTCGTTTTCTGCTCCACTGCCCAAATGGCCTTCTCCCCCTAATAACCCAATAACCTCACAACCTTAAAACCTAAAAACCTCATAACCTAAAGAAAAGAATCACTTCCAGTCGCTCAGGTCCTGTGGGTTCTCTATCACGCTGGGAATCTTCTCGAAGATGGCCTTCAGGCGGGCTGCGTCGAACTTCGGACGGCGGTCATAGTAGTAGAGGCCGTTCTTCTCCTGCTCCACGTCTGTTATCTGCGTGTAGCAGAAGCCCACCACATGCTTGCATGCCTTCAGCGCGTCAATCTCCTTCTCCAGGATGCTGTAGAAGTCCTCGATGGTCTCGATGTTGGCACCATAGCCCCATGAGTTGGCGCGCTCCTCCTTGGGGATCCAGGGCAGTCCTCCGAACTCGTCCACCATGTAGGGCTGGCCGGCATAGCGTGCCAGGTAGTCCTTGTCCTTCATGTTGCGGTAGGGCTCCACGCCGGCCTTGATGGTGTGGTTCTGCACCAGGCGGTCATACTCGCGGGTGTAGTCATGCACGCTCCAGATGTCGGTCTTCACATGGCTGTCGCCACTTGCGTCGTTGACGGGACGTGTGGGGTCGATGGCCTTGGTGAGGTTGTAGAGGTCGTTGACGAAGCGCACATACACCCCAGCGCGCGCGTCCCAGGTCTCGTTGAGCGGTGTCCAGGTCACCAGGCTGGGGTGGTTGCGGTCACGCACCACGATGTCGGCCCACTCGGTGAGGAAGTTGCGCACGGCCTCGTTGTTGTTCACGTCGAGCGCCCAGCTGGCCTCCTCGCCCCAGGTCAGGTAGCCCAGGCGGTCGGCCCAGTAGTAGTAGCGCTCCTCGAACACCTTCTGGTGCAGGCGCGCGCCGTTGAAGCCCACGGCCTTGCTCATGGCTATGTCCTGCTTGAGGGCATCGTCGGAGGGTGCTGTCCAGATGCCGTCGGGGTAGTAGCCCTGGTCGAGCACCAGGCGCTGGAAGTAGGGCTTGTTGTTCAGATAGAAGTATCCGCCTGAGATGTGCACCTTGCGCATGCCCACATAGCTGCTCACCTGGTCGATGACCTCGCCCTTGGCGTTGCGCACGGTATATTTCACGTCATACAGGTAGGGGTCCTCGGGGCTCCACAGGCGTGCGTTCTTCATGGGCAGTGTGATGGTGCTCTGGTTGCCGGCCTTGGCGGTGCGCTTGGCCACGGACTTCTTGCCGTCGAGCACCTCCACGGTGAGTGTGTTGCCGTTGCCCTCGTCATAGAACTCGGGGCGCACCACCAGTTGCTGCTGGTCGATGTCGGGGATGGCGAACACGTGCTTCAGTGCCTGCTCGCTGACGGCCTCCATCCACACCGTCTGCCAGATGCCTGTCACGCGGGTGTAGTTGCATCCGCCAGAGCGCAGCGACACGCTCTGCTTGCCGCCAGGCTGCTTGTGTCCGCGCAGGTCGTCATCGACACGCACCACGAGGTTGGCCTGCTGTCCTGCCTTGACGTATGGGGTGAGGTCGATGGCGAATGAGGAGCCTGTGCCGTAGTGCTCGCCTGCCAGGCGGCCATCCACATAGACGTGGGCCTCATAATCGACGGCCCCGAACTGCAGCAGGATGCGCTTGCCTGCCCACCCGGCAGGGATGCTGATGGTGCGCTGGTACCAGAGGCAGGGGATGAAGTCGGTGTAGCCGATGCCGGAGAGTGAGCTCTCGGGGCAGAAGGGCACGGTAATCTTCTTGCTGAACCCCTTGGAGTTCTGCCAGTCCTTCTGGTCGCCTGTTTTTCCGAAGTCGAAGTCGCAAGTCCACTGGCCGTTGAGGTTCACCCAGTCGGCACGCTCAAACTGTGGGCGTGGATACTCAGGACGTGGCAGGTCGATGGCCTGGGCCGATGTCCAGCCTGCTACAGCCAGGGCTGCGCAGAGCATCAGTCGTTGGATTGTCTTTCTCATGTCTTTTTTTGATTTACAATTTACTGATTTACAATTTACAATTTGCCTTTTGAATTTACAATTTACGGAATTACAATTTACAATTTGTTTCTTTCTCCTTGGGTCGTGGGTCTCTGTAAGCGACCTCACAACCTTAAAACCTCATAACCTTACAAAAACCTCATAGAGTGATTGAGTGACTGGGCCAGGTTGGTGAAGCCCTTTGTTCTCATCTCCTCGCTGAGCGGTGTGTAGATTTCCAGGCTTGACTTCATGCACTCACCCTTGTGGTGCATCTCTATCTCCTCCTGTGTCATGGCACTGCGCCAGAGGCTGACCTCTGAGAACCTCCTGGCCAGGCTCTTCTGGCTGTCGCCTATGGTGAACAGTGTGGGGGCCATGCGCTCCTTTACCTCGCCCACCAGCCTCTCGTTCAGATAGACCAGCGTGCGGCCTTGTGCGTAGTAGTGGGTGATGGTGATGTCGTAGGGCTCGTCCTTGGCTGGCAATATGCCTTTTCCTGACAGGAGACGTATCTCTCCACTTTGGGAATACCGTATAGTCCCGCCCTTGGCTATGTCCAGCACGGCATCGCCCTGCTCTGTGCGGATGGTCAGGAGACGGCCGGCCTTGTTGCCTGTGGCCCTTAGTGTGACAGTGAAGGGATGCAGAATGCCCTCGGCAGCAAACTCTATGGTGGCTCCCTTGCGAAGGAGCAGGCCGTCACTTGCCTTGCGGGTGGGGTAGGGCTTGCCCTGCTTGAGCGCGTCGAAGAGCGAGGGCGGGATGGCATACATGAACTCACGGTGCCCCTTGGTGTCCTGGTGCCAGTTGTCACGCATGTAGCCGTCGGCCCATTTGCCCTCGCCATTGTCAATGGCACCCAGCACGTTCACGCTGGGCACTTGCCAGCGGTGGATGTCGAGGTTCATCCGCTTGACCCAGGCATAGTCCTCCTGGGTGTAGTCACCGCGCGTGTAGTTGTTCATCACCACTGGCACCTTGCCGTCCTCGCGGCACTTGCGGATGAGTGTGAGCATGTTGCCATGGAACTGGTCGAATATCCTCTGCTGGTCCTTGGCCCCATGGATGCCCTCGTTGCCCAGGCTCAGCCCGATGATGACGTAGCGTCCGAAGTCGTGCAGCATCTCGTCATAGCGGTCCAGCAGGTTCACCGTGGTGTTTCCGCCGATGGACACTCCGCTCACCTCAAAGGGTGTCTTGCTCTCGCCCTTGCTGTACCTCTCCTTCAGTTGCTCGCCATACATCCAGGCATATCCCTTGTGTCCCTCGGCTCCCTCACCGTTGCACACCGATGAGCCAAAGGCCGAGATGCGGTTCTCATTGATGGGAGCCTCGATGTCCCAGGCATGCCTGCTCATGTCGAGCGTGATGGTGTAGGTGCCACGGTTGATGCGTATGTTCTCGGCCAGGAAACCCTCGGAGGGCATCCCCACGCTGGTGCGGTTGCCGCGCAGACGCTTCACGGCCAGCGCGTCATCATTGTTGAAGGTGAAGTAGAAGTACTTGTCGCTGAACAGGAACACGTCTCCCGCGTTCATGCTTACCTGCGACTTCCACACTCCATGTCCGGCATACTCCACCCGTGTGCCGTCCTGCACGATGTTGCCCTTCAGGCAGAGCGTGACGGGCTGGATGCTTATGCTGTCCTTCTGCGTGTCCAGACGCACCCTCACCACCTGCCCCTTCGTGATGCGGAAGGGCTTCCCGCCCTCTTTCACGGCATACTCGCGGGAGCCATGGCCCAGGGTGATGGCCTTGCCGTCAGTGCCCTTCCTGGCCTCGATGGTGAACTCCCCTGCCTGTGCCTGCATGTAGGTCTCATACACGCCTGTGGCTTTCCCATCGGGACGCAGTTCATTCAACAGCACTGGCTGCCCGCCTTCGGTGGCAGAGCCCACCAGCCGAACCGGGCTGAGGGGTGCCTTTGCCGCATCCTGTGCGGCTACTTCATTGTATGGAAATGTGGCCAGCAGCATTGCGGCCAATAGTGTAATCCTGTTCATCATTCTCTATATCCCTGTGGCGAGAGACTGCCTTAGAGGGGGCTCTCTCCTTGGGGCTTGTTATTGTTATGTCCTATATCTCGCTCTTTAGTTTGTATGTCCCGGAGCCCACCTCAATTACCGTGTACCCTTGCTCCTCCTTCACTTTCAGTATGCCTCCTCCTGTTGAGGGAAACACACGGAAGCGACTGGGGATGCTGATGCGTGCCTGCGTGTTGGCAGGTATCTCTATCAGCCAGGTCAGGTGCTTGCCGCTCTTGGTCCACTCGCTCTTGATGAGCCCGGAGACGCTCCGGTAACTGGCCTTCACATGGTTGAGACCGTCGGGGAAGCAGGGCTTCATGTCCAGGTGCCGGTATCCCTGCGTGCCCTCCATCTGCCTGATGCCCGCCAGGTCCTCATAGTACCACAGCAGCAGGTCGCCCAGTAGCATCACATGGTTGCCGCTGTTCATGGCAGGGTTGGCCGTGTCACCGTTCCACAGTTCCCAGATGGTGGTGGCCCCATGCTCTATCATGTAGCCATAACTGGGGTATGTGCGCTGTGTGGCAATCCTCATGGCCAGGTCAGCATGGCCCCGTCGGGTGAGTCCGCGCATCAGGTGCTGGATGCCCAACACGCCACAACTCACATGGTTGTCAAACTTACTCTGTGTCACCTTGATGATGTTCTCCAGCACCCGCTCCTCATAGCCCTGTGGCACGAGTCCCAGTTCGAGTGACAGGATGTTGGCTGTCACGGTGTTGTTGCTGTATTGTGCCGTCTCCCTGTTGAAGCACTTGCTGTTGTAGGCCTCCTTGATGCGCTCTCCCAGGTGGCGGTAATGCTCCGCGTCGGCATGCAGGCCCAGCCGCTCGCCCATCTCACCCATCATGCGCAGGCAGTCATAATAGACCGTTGTGCTCAGTACGGTGGCCTCGGTGATGCGTGAGGGGTCCTGGCTGTTGATGAGTTCCTTGCTCTCGGGGGGCACGCACCAGTCACCATAGTTGTCACGTACCACCACGCCGTCCTGCATCAGGTTCTGCTCCACATACTGCATCCACCGTCGTAGCGCGGGGTAGTAGCGGCTGACAGCCTGCAGGTCACCGCAGTGGGTGTAGAGCATGTAGGTGGCATAGACAAAGGCTGCCTGCCAGGTCACGTTCTGCGTGTAGAGGCTGAGAAAGGCAGGGCAGATGTCACTTATGTGTCCATCATCGAGTTGTGTGTCCTCCATGTCGCCCAGCCACTTGTAATACATCGCCCCATTGTCAAAGAGCATGTTCTCGCCATAGCATCCTGTCACCCGGTCGCCAGTCCACCCCAGCCGCTCGTCACGTTGCGGGCAATCAACAGGCATGCCCTGATAGTTGCCCCTGATACCCCAGTAGGCATTCCTGTGCAACTGGTTGAGCAGCTCGTTATCACAGGAGAATGTCCCCTGACCCTCCATGTAGTTATACTGCACCAGCCCCACAATGTCCTTGAGTGCAGGCTGTGCGCTCACTCCGCTGATTTCTACATATCGAAATCCCTGATAGACCAGTTCGGGCTGGTAAGTGAAGGTGCCGTCATGGGCGGGGATGTAGGTGTTGGTGCAGCGTGCGCTGCGCAGGTTGGCCGTGTAGATGCTGTCCCTGTTGTTGGGATTCAGTGTCTCGGCATGCCTGATGACCACGGGCTGCCCGGCTTTCCCCTTGAGCGTGACGCACAGTTGTCCCACCATATTCTGGCCCATATCCACGATATAGCGTCCCTCCCCGGTCCTGCGTATGTCCCTGGCCGGCAGTCTGTCCTGGGTGCGCCTGCCAGGTGAGGGCTGGGGGATAAGTGTTCCCCTGGGTGCAGGCATGGGTGTGGCATCACTCCATGACGAGTCATCAAACCCCGGCTCAGTCCATCCTGGCGACTCCATCCGCGCGTCATAGTACTCACCAGAGTAGAGGTTGTTGGCGCGTATGGGCCCCTTGTCGGTGGCCTTCCACTCGTCAGATGTGGCCACGACCAGTGTGTCACGGTCGGTCTCCACCACCAGTTGGGCCTTCATCCTGGGCAGTCCGTAGGATGTGTGCTCTGTCCTGAGCCCCAGCACATAACCATTGCCCAGTACCATGCCCATGGCATTCCTGCCCTGGTGGAGCAGTGTGGTCACGTCATAGGTGTTGTAATAGAGGGTCTTGTCATAGCCTGTGGGCAGCGTGCCCAGCACATCCGGGCTTGCGGCCTTGCCATTGATGTAGGTGGCACTTGCCCCCATACCACTCACATAGAGCACGGCCCGGCGCACCTTTCCCTTTACTTGAAATTCCTTGCGCAGATAGCAAGCGGGCAAATCCTTGCAGCCAGAGGCATCCACGTCCACAGCCAACTTCCCCGACGGGAAGGCCTTGTGTGGACTGCCTATCCACTCTGCCTGCCAGTCGGCCATGTTCAGCCCCGTGATAAACTTCTGCACAGGACTCTTGAGACATTCTCCTGTGCTCAGCCATACGGTCACTTGCCAGTAGATATCCCTTTGGCGGGGGAGCTTGCGTCCCTGATAGGGCACCTGGACTGTCTCGTCACTTTCCACACGCTCCGAGTCCCACAGCAGTTCCTTGCTGTCTGTGGTCAGCCCCTGGGGACTGGTGGCCACCAGGATGTGATAGGCCGTCTGGCGCACATTGTGCTTCTTGCTCTCGATTTGCCAGCCAAACTGTGCGTTGCGCATGATGCCTGTGGGATTTTCCATGCGGTTCACGCGGAATGCCCTCAGCGTTTCCGCATGAATATCTATGCTTGCCATCATGGTGATGGCAAGTGCCGTGAGTAGGAATTCTCGCATTATCTTGTTGGCCAAAATGTGCTCTGTTAAGTGTTTGCTCAAGATACAGATGGCGTGTCAAGTCCATCTTATCCTTGCAAAGATACATATTTTCTATGAGAATAAAGTGACATCCTGGCAGCAATGCATCTGTATCTATGGAAACTACAGTCTCTACAGTCTCCCGCTCTGTGCAATCATGTTGCGCAGCGAGGCCACAAAGTCATGTGCCTGGGACAGACGCTCCAGGGTGAGGTGCATGCGGTAGCGCCAGTAATGGTGCGGGTTGGCGGGGACATTGATGCGCTCGGCCTCTGGGTCAGGATTGCGCAGGGTGTCGCTCATGGACAGCCAGTCCTGCAGGCTGAGCAGGCACAGCATGGAGGGTGAGGCGAGATGACGCTCCACCACCTCGGCACAGAGCCATCCCGGCATGTCGGCAGGAGCGTCACCCTCATGGTGAAGCACATGCCTGTAGTAGAGGCTGGCCCGCTCTGGCTCCTCACGCCACCAGCCACGCAGGGTGGGCATGTCGTGCGTGAAGATGGTGGCCACGCTGCGGTAGGGGTTGTCATCAAGGTTGGCAAAGAGTTGGCCATAGACCTTGGGCATCGTCTGTATCTCCAGTGTGAGGATGCGCAGGCGCTCCAGCACGGGCTGCACACACTGGGGCACCATGCCCAGGTCCTCGGCACACACCAGCATGTGGGTCGCCTGCACCAGCACGGGCAGCACGCGCATGGCATGCTCTTCCCAGAAGTGGTTGTGCCGCTCATAGTAATAATGATGGTGGATGCGCCGGAAGGCCTCCTGCTGCTCGGGTGGCAGGGCACGGAAGATGAACTCCCCGTCGGCCCCTATGCGGGGGTGGTAGTGGTCGGGCTTGTCCTCGTCGGGGATGAAGAGCACTTGGCTGGTGAGGTTGAAGAGTCCCTTGCGCAGGCGTGTCTCCCGCTCGTTGCCCCCCTCGGGAAACCGCTCCAGAATTTGCCTTTGCGTGGCAAGGCCCTCGCGCAGGCGGTACCGCCCGTCGGCCTTCCATTCCAGGCAATGCTCCCTCACCCATCCAGCCTGGCCGGCAAAGAGTGCGTCGATGATGGAGTCGGTGATGTAGGGCTCGGTCATCAGGTCGCGCTGGAAGGGCAGTCCCATGCCCTCAATCTCCTCCTGGCTCATGGGCAGCGAGGGCGAGAAGTGGCCCAGCAGGCCATCCACGCAGCACAGGGGAATCTGCCAGATACGGAAGAAGCCCAGCACATGGTCGATGCGGAAGGCATCGAAGTAGTGGGCCATCCTGCTGAGTCGCTGCCTCCACCACTGGTATCCGTCACGGGCCATGGCCTCCCAGTTGTAGGTGGGAAATCCCCAGTTCTGCCCCGTGGTGCTGAACGCGTCGGGCGGGGCACCTGCCTGCCCGTCCATGTGGAAGAGCTGTGGAGCCGTCCATGCCTCGACGCTGCATCGGCTGATGCCTATGGGGATGTCCCCCTTGAGCCACACCCCCATGTCATGGGCATGGGCAGCGGCCTGCCTCAACTGCTGGTCGAGCAGATATTGTACAAATGCGTAGTACCCAGTCTCTTGCTTCCTGCTCTCAACCAGCGACTGCACCTCGCCTGGCTCATAGGTCGAGTACTGTGGCCATCGGGTGAAGTCGCAGGTGCCATACTGGTCACGCAGCAGACAGAAGGCGGTGTAGGGCAGGAGCCAGTCCTCATTGTCGGCATAGTATTTATGGTAGTCATCCGTGGCCATGGTGGCCTTGCCCTCCTGGGCGTAGAGTGCATGCAGGTAGTCATGCTTGAGGCTGTTGACCGCCTCATAGTCCATCTTGGGCAGCGCATTGAACTCAGCGGCCCTTGCCTCGAAGCGGCTCATGGCAGCCTCAGAGGCAAGCCGTGGCAACTGCCTGAGGTCAGCATACATGGGATGCAGGGCATAGATGCTTATGGCACTATAGGGGTAACAGTCACGCCAGGTGTGGGTCTGCGTGGTGTCACAGATGGGCAGCAGTTGCACGGCATGCATGCCAGCCTGGGCAGCGAGGTCGGCCATGCCTGCCAGGTCGCCAAAGTCACCCACTCCCTGGCTTCCCTCGCTGCGGATGGAGAACAGGGGTATCACCACCCCTGCCACACGCCAGTGACGCTCGGGCAGCCGCAGGTCATGGTCACACACGGCCAGCACCGTCGATGGCTGTATGCCCACCCGGGGACTCTGGCGATTGTCACCCTGCTCCCATTCCAGCACACTGCCTGTCTGCTCGTCCAGGACCACATATTTATACTCAAAGGGCATCTGCAGCCCCTCGGCATTGAGCGAGAGCACCCACTCATTGGCTCCGCATCCCTGCATGCGCATGGCCTGCGACACCTGCCAGTTGCCCAGCGAGGCCTGGCTGCCCACCAGCGCCAGCACCTGTCCCGCACCCAGTTGTGGGGCCAGGACGCGGAAGACGATGGTGCGCGTGTAATAGACAAAGGTGGCGGAGCGTGGACTGAAGGGTGACACGCTGTGGGTGTAGGCCAGACTGTAGAGGTGGCTCTGGGCGGGGATGTCGCGCCAGTAGTCGGGGAAGACGTAGCTCAGGTGGTCCTGGGCGGGGAAGTTGCGTGGCACGGCATCCCACTCGCGGCGTGTCACATGCCCGTCCCTGACCACAGCATAGCGGTACAGGAACCGCCTCACGTCACGGGCGGGCAGCGTGAAATGTCCGTGCCAGGACTGCCCATCGTCAGTGTCCAGTGGCAGGACCGACTGGCTGCGGCCGCCTCCTGTGCGCTCGGTCTCTATCTCTACTGCGATACTCTCGCCCCATTGGGTGTGGTACTCTATGGTGAATGTCAGTTTCATCTGCTTGCTTGATATGTTCCTACATGCAAATTTAGCGGAAAAGAGAGTACGGACAAAAACTTTCGCGAAAACATTCGCTCTTTTTCTTGGAGGAACCATGCATTATGTGTACCTTTGTGAAAGAAACGAGAGTGACAGACCTACCGCACTGGTTCGACTGGGATACTCATCAATAATTTACATGAAACCGAGAAAAGTTTCACTTGCCAATGGCGGGCCACGCTCCATGCGGAGTTCTGATGAAGACGGTGGATTACAAAGGCGGTGAACACTCAAAACCTATTCATTCGGAGTTTCATCACATCACCAGTGCGGTTCTTATAGGCGGTCGGGAGTGCATAAGGCATTCCTGACCGCTTCCTTTATTATTGGTATGTGGGGGAGCGGGGCTGGTCTGGCAATCCACTCCTTCTCCTGGGGAATGGACTTCAGGGCGGGGCGTAAGTCACATGGGGTGCAGGACAGGCAGACTGCGAAATTCCCGCAAAGGCCTACCCAAGAAAAGGCAGTAATACTGAAAATGCCAAGTCAGTACTACTGCGTTGCGCAAGTCAGTAGTACTGCCCTTGCTTTCTCAGTACTACTGTCCATTCCCTGGATTTCCCTGGAAATTTCCTCTTGAGTAAACTGGTTTTGTAGGCACAGGTGCAAGAGTCACCCTGGACAGATAGACACTTTCCCCAGACTCACCCTGCTTTTGTTGACATCCAGGATAGTTTCGGCCTTGTGGAGAGGGGAGTGCCTTGATGCCATATCTCCCATGGGGCCATGGGCTTGTCTTTCCTGGATGTGGGGAGGTGTCTGTAAGCAAACTCCCCCTCCTGTCCTTTCCCAAAAGGGGAAGGTCAGGAAGGGGAATCGCCTGTCTCTGTTATTCTTGTCCCCCAATCGTCCAGGTTCCTCCCCCTTGGGGGAGGTCAGGAGGGGGCTCGTTTACTATTTGTTGCTGTAGGGTGTATATACACCCAGTTCGCATATCTGTACCGTGCCCTCGTGCTTGTTCACCGTTATGCGCACGGCATCGGCCTGCACGGCCTGGAAACGGTGCAGCAGCACACGGCTGTCGGTCTGTGCCGCACCATCGTACAGGGTGTGCCATGTGCCCGCATTGCGGTATTCGAGCCTGTACTCCTGTATGACCTTGCCACGGGGCTGGGTCACGGTGACCATGTCAATGGTGTGCGTTCCCTGCAGGTCCACCATCCAGAAGGGCTTCTCCACCAGCGGGTTTGATGTCCAGGCCGTGGCGAAGTCATCGTCACAGGCAAAGTCCATGATGCCATAGTCATAGCTCCATGATGACTCGGCGGGCTTGTGCTTGGCGATGTTCTCCTCCACAATGGGCGCGTCACACTCGGGCACGTCAGCCACATGGCCGTCATTCTTCCACAGGCGGCCTATCTCCTTGAGCGCGGCCAGGGCATTGT